>JBKJUD010000279.1:0-2850 GCA_046590735.1 Candidatus Eiseniibacteriota bacterium
CTTCGGTGTCGCACTGGCCGGGCGTCGCCTGCAGCGTCACCGAGACCGTGTAGGTGTAGGGGCCTGTGCCGCTGAGATCGCCCGCGGTGATGTCCCACTGGTTCAATCCGGCGGTGGGCGCCGGCGTCGCGGAGACGAAGGTGAAATTCGCGGGATACGTGTCGACCAGCGTGATCGGGCCGACCGGCGGCGTCGACCCGGCGTGGCCGTATGTGAAGGTCAGCGTGTAGACGCCGTTCTCCCCTTCCTTCACTTCGGTCGGGCCGGACTTGCTGATGCGGGTCGCCGGCTGATCCTCCACGACCACGGTGCCGACGGCCACCGGCGTCGAGAATGGCGCGCCGCAATCGTCGGCGTAGAGCGGTCGGATGATGTAGCTGCCATCGCCGGTGTCGCAGGTGTTGTCGTGCACGACGACGAGTGTGACGAGGGCCGTGGCGCCGGCGGCGAGGTCGCCGATGCGCACGGTGTCCGGGTTGCTCCCCGTCCCCGCGACCAGCGTGCCGCCGCTGACGACGGACGCGGTGATGTTGCCGGGCAGCGTCGCCAGCACCAGGTCGACATGGTGCGCCGGCCCGCCGTCGTTCGTGATTGTCGCGGTGACGGAGACGCCCGCGCCGTCGCAGTGCGGCACCACGATCGTCGCCGGGCTGAGCGTGATCGCCAGCTTCGGCTGGTTGAGCAACAGCGCGATGGCGCTCGAGGCGGTGACGGTCTTGCAGGTGTCGGCGCCGCAGCGCCAGCTGCCGCGGGCGGAGATGGTGTTGTCGAAACAGGACAGCAGCGTGGTCTGCAGCGAAATGACCTGCTCGGCGCCCGGCGTCATGCGCGCGAGCACGGCGAGCGTGGAGGCGTCCCACACCAGGCGCGTGGTGCCATCGCCGTTGGCGGTCACCGCGCTGGGCAGCGGGGACGCGGTCAGGTAGCCCAGCCCGGCCTGCAGGACGAGTTCGGCGGCGGCGTTGCTGATCGCCCCATCGCCCGTCGAGCGCAGGTTGCAGGTCCACGTCTCGCTCTGTCCGACCGCGGCCGGGTTCTGCACCGGCGTGAGCGTGAGCGCGACGGCGCCCGGGAGCACCAACAGCGTGTTCGCCTTCAACGCGGTCTGCGCGTAGACCCCGGTGATCCCGGTGCGGGCCTTGGCGTAGGCGGCGCTGATGTACGCGCCGCCCTGGCAGACCACCGCGGACATCCGGAAGCTCACGGTGAGCGTGGCGCCGGACGCGACGTCGTACAGCGGCAGGTTGCCAGGATTGTTGCCGCTGCCGTCGCGGTTCCACGAGAGCGTGTCGCCCTCGGCAAACGGCTCGATGGCGCTGGCGGATCCGCCCGCGGGGGTCACGCTGCCGCTGCCCGGGACGTAGGACCAGCCGGCCGGGAGGATGGCGCGCGGCACCACGTCGAACGCCGTGGCGGCGGTGAAGTTGGTGGCGATCATCGTACCCGTGACGACATCGCACGAGGACAGCGTGGCCGGCGTGCTGTAGGTCAGCGACAGCTGGCCGAGCGACACGTTCTGCGCGGTGGCCACGTAGGTGGCGCTCGCGCCCTGCGCGTCGGTGACGGCCGCGGTATTGTAGATCGCCGCGTTGCTCTCGGCGTTGGCGTTGATGGTGACGCGCACGCGCACCACCGCGCTGTCGCCCACCGGGATCGAGCCGGACGGTTGGCCCGGGGCGTTGATCGCCATGCCGCCCGCGAGTGGCGAGGCACCGCTGACGTCGGCGACCGGGGCGCCGTTGAGCGTCGTCGAGCCGGGGACGTAGGTAGTGCCCGCGGGCGGGATCGGGTCGCTCAGGGCGGCGCCGGTGGCGTGCATCGTCCCGCTGTTCGGCGCCACGAGGGTGTACTCGAGCGTTTCGCCCGGCTGCAACGGCGCGCCATTGAGGTCGACGCCGCGCTTGCCGCCGGAGGTGTAGCGGGGTGCGCTCGACACGGCGAGGCTGACGGAGGGCAGCGTGACGCCGCCCTGTGCGGACGCGAGGTCGACGGTGTTGGTGATGAGCGTGTTGTTGTCGAGCGGTGTCACCACGCGCACGGCGAAGCTGACGACGCAGCTGTCGCCCGCCGCGATCGAGCCCGTGGGCGAACCCGCGCCCTGGATGGCAAGCGGACCCGGCATCCAGTCCGCCACGCCGATGCCGTTGACCGCGGTGGAGCCGTTGAGGAAGGTCGTGTGCGCGGGCAGCGGGTCGGTGATGCTGCACCCGGTCGCCGTCGAATCGCCGGTGTTGCGGAGGGTGATCGTGCAACTGAAGTAGTCGCCCGGCACCAGTGGCAGGCCGTTGGTGTCGTTGAGTTTCTGGGTCGAGGTGGTGAAGTCCACGGCGGCGAGCGCGCGCGCGGCGGGCACGGCGAGCGTCAGGGCGACGGCGCCGAGCAGCGCCAGCGCGGCACGCGCCATCGGGTTCCAGTGTTCGCGACGAGCGCACATCAGATCTTCCCCCGCAGCGTGACGTAGGGTCCGTGCGCGGTGAAGTCGTCGCCCCGGTCGGTGCCGTGGATGCGCTGGTACCCGAGCCCCAGGCGCAGGTCCCGTGTCACCCGCACACCGAGTTCGCCGAGCAGGTTGCGGCGAAGGTCGCGGTCGTCGTTGGAGGGCAGCAGCTCGCGCATCGCCACCCGCGCCTCGACGCGCGAGGTCGCCTGCCACACGCCGCCGACCAACCACAGGTAGGAGGTCGAGGAGAACAGCGGCTGGGTGGCGAGATCGTCGCGGACGTCGCGGCGCACCAGCGCCGCGTAGCCGCTCAGTGCGTCGCCTTCGTGGAACAGCAGCCGCGCGCGATGCTCCAGGACGCGATGATCGTCGGGCGGTCCCTCGCGCACCGCGCGATTCTGCCGCTCGAA
>JBKJUD010000467.1:0-3060 GCA_046590735.1 Candidatus Eiseniibacteriota bacterium
CGACCTCAGCGCGGTTGCCCCCGGCGACTACGAACTCATCGCGCTCCCGCTGCGCCTCGTCGAGGCCGATGCCTCGCCCGTGCGCGCCGTGCTGCGCGACCTGCCCGCCCCGACGGCACCGTCCCGATGAAGATCGCCCGCCGGCTCACCTTGTTCATCATCGCCAGCATGTGTCTGGTCCTCTTCCTCGATGCGTACCTGGGCGTGCGCCGCGAACGGGCGCTGTTCGAGATCGACATCCGGGAAGACCTCCGGCAGGCCTCGGCGACGTTTTCCGCCGCCGCCGCGATGGTCTGGGCCACCAGTGGCGCGGAAGCCGCGCGCGGCCTCGTGGCCGAGACCAACGCAGCGGCCGACCAGCCCGACCTGCGCTGGGTCGACCTCGACGCCCCGGCCGGGAGCAAGGACGCGCCCCGGGTCGCGCTGGACCGGCTGCTTCCGGCCGTCCGGAGCCGCGGGATCCAGCGGCGGGCCGTCGATCGCGACGGCTACATGCACCTCTACGCCTACACTCCCATCCCGATCTGGCGCTATGCCGAGGGGGTGACGACCCGGCCCGGCAACGCGTCGCAGGTCCTCGAGGTCTCGAAATCGCTGGCCCCCGAGCGCAAATACCTGCGCGCGACCATGGTGCATCGTGTCCTCGCCGCTGCCGTGCTGACCCTGCTGGCCGCCTTGCTCGCGGTCGTCTTGGGGGCGAAGTTCATCGGCCGCCCGATGAAGCGCCTGGTCGCCAAGGCGCGCCGCACCGGCGCGGGGGACTTCACCACCCCGCTCGTCCTGGGCACGGGGGACGAACTCGAGGAACTGGCCGGGGAGTTGAATGCCATGTGCGACCAGCTCACCAAGGCGGAGCTGCGCGTGAAGAGCGAGGGGCAGGCGCGCCTGACCATTCTCGACGAACTGCGACATGCGGACCGCCTGGCGACGGTGGGCCGCCTGGCCGCCGGCGTGGCCCACGAGATGGGCACCCCGCTCAATGTGGTTTCGCAGCGCGCCAAGCTCATCGCAACGGGCGCCACGCCGGCCTCGGACACCCAGGAGTCGGCCCGGATCATCCACGAGCAATGCCGGCGCATGACGGAGATTATCCGCCAGTTGCTCGATTTCGCCCGCCGCTCGCCGCACTCGCAGTCCGCGTTGCTCCGGTTCGAGAAGGTGGCGCAGGACGCCGTGCGCCTCCTCACCCCCTTGGCCGAGGCGCAGGGGGCGCAGCTGCGGGTGCATCCGCCGCCGGAGCCGATGTGGGTGGTCGGCGACGAGCAGCGGCTGCACCAGGCGGTTGCCAACCTGATCCTCAATTCCCTTCAGGCGATGGTCGATGGCAAGGGCAGCGTCGACCTGTGGTTCGCACGCGAGGACGCCGCGCCGCCCCTCGACCATGGGGGCGAGCCGGGGAATTATCTCCGCCTCGATGTGTGCGATGACGGGTTCGGCATCGCCCGGGACAACATCCCGCACGTCTTCGAGCCGTTCTACACCTCCAAGGCGATCGGCCAGGGCACCGGCCTCGGTCTCGCGGTCTCGTACGGCATCATCCGGGAGCACGCCGGGTGGATGGCGGCGGAGAGCGTAGAGGGCGAGGGCACCACCGTGTCGATTTTCTTGCCCCCTGCCGCCCCCGTAGAGGACAATGACGGGTCATCTTCCCCGTTCTGATCGCGCCGGGATACGCCGCCGGCGTGCGGGACGAAGGGCGGAATCATGTGGCCCGCGCAACCTCGGGTCGCGACTGGCTGGGGCGCCCAAGGGAGGTGGATGAAGTTCATGGATGTAGGAAGAGTCCTGATCGCGGAAGACGATCTCGAGATGCGTCGCCTCCTCGTGGCCACCTTGCGCAACGACGGATACCAGACCAAGGAAGCGGGCGACGGACAGGAAATGCTCGATGCCCTCGAGGCCACCAAGACCGGTGGGGATACCATCGATTTGGTGGTCGCGGATATCCGCATGCCACAGCTCACTGGGCTCGAGGTACTGGAAAAGATCTGCGGGTCGGACTTCACCACCCCGGTGATCCTGGTGACAGCCTTTGGCGATCCAGTCACCCACGAGCGTGCCTACGAACTGGGTGCCGCCGCCGTGCTCGACAAGCCCTTCGAACTCGACGACCTCCGCAGCGTGGTGCTGTACTTCCGTCGCCGCGCGTGGAACAAGGAGCGGCTGCCCGAGGGGTACATCAACGGCTAGGTCCCGCGCCGGGGCAGGCCGCGGCCGGGGAGCCGTTTCGGCGGCCCGTCGTCCCGTGCCAGCCGACGCGGTCGCTTAGGTGATTCGACGTGTCATTCGTCGCGCCCGGTGACAGGGCGCCTGCCGTTTCGCTGACTGACTGTTGAAAGGACGCTTCCATGGCGAGCCCCTGGGCCCGCGGCTCCGGCCGCTTGATCTTCCGCGGCGAAGACCGCCCGCGCATCGGGATCAAGTGGGAGGTCTTCGTCGTCGACGCGAGCACCGGCGGGTTGGTGCCGGCTGCCTCGACACTCCTCGACGGCTTCAACGATGACGTGCGCCCGACCGCGGTGCCGGGCCTCTACCGCTGCATCATCCGCCTGCGGACCGGCATGCACCCCACCCTCGAGGCGGCGCGCGAGGTGCTGGAAAGCACCATGGAACGCCTCTCGCGCCGCGCCGAGGTCCGCGGCCTCGCGCTCATCGGCACCGGCACCCACCCGAGCTCCGAGTGGGCGGAGCAGGAAATCACCCCCGAGCCCGAAGCCGAGAAACTCGTCTACCGCCTGCAGTGGATCATGCGGCGCATGCTCACCTGCGGCCTCAACATCCTGATCGGCCTGCCCGACGGCGAGAAGGCCATCGCCGTCACCAACTCGCTCTCCTGCTACGTGCCGATGTTCATCGGGCTCTCGGGCAACAGCCCCTACTGGCGCGGCAAGGACACCGGCCTGGGCTCCTGCCGCGTGCGCATGCTCGACAACCTGCCCACCGCCGGCATCGCCCCCACCTTCGTCAACTGGGCCGAGTTCCAGCTCTATCTCAACACGCTGCGCGCCGCCAACGCGATCGATGGCTATCACCAGATCTGGTGGGACATCACGCCCTCGC
>JBKJUD010000483.1:0-2601 GCA_046590735.1 Candidatus Eiseniibacteriota bacterium
GCGCGGCGTCTCGCGGTCCCATCGCGCGCGCGCCAGCGCGGCCTCGGCGGCCAGCGGTCCCATCCCCGCGCGCTGCGCGCGGGCCTCGACGCGGGCGAGCACGGCTGCTCCCTCGGCGATCTCGCCAGCGGCGATGAGGGTGAGGCCGAGGAGATGGCCGAGTCGCAACAGGTCGCGGCGATCGCCGTGGACGCGGCTGGCCCGCGCGGCGCGCTGCAGGAGGTCGACCGCGCGGCGCGGCGCGAGGCGTCCCTCGCGCGCGAGCACCACGGCGCGGGCGACGCGCGGGGCGGCGCCGCGCAAGGCGGAAAACTCCGGCGTCATCAGCGGCGCGGTGAGGTGGCGTGCCTGGGCCGCGTCGCCCAGCGCGATGCGCGCGTCGGCGAGCGCGGTGCGGCGGGCGAGCGCGTCCTCGAGGTCTCCTGCGTCGTCCCCGGTCGCCTCGAGCACGCGCAGGTCGCCCGCGATCACCTCCCCCTGGGCCGTCGCCACCGCCCACGACAGGCGCAGGCTGCGGGCGCGGAGGGCCAAGCTGCGGTCGCCCGCGCGCTCGGCAGCGGCGAGACTGTGCGCGGCCAGCGCGCCGGCTTCCTCCCACTGGCCGGCGTCGAGCAGGACCTCGGCGAGGTTGGCCTGGGCGAACGCTTCCTCGAGCACGGCGCCGGCGCGCGCGAACAGGGCGAGGCTGGCGCGATAGGCGCGGATGCTCGCGTCGAGCCGCGCAAGGCTGGCGCGCACCAGTCCGAGATTGTGCAAGCTGCGGGCGCGCTCGAGATCATCGCCGGCGGCCGCCCATCCGGCGGCGGCGCGCGCGTAGCAGCGGCGGGCGGCGGCGAAGTGGCCGCGCCCCTGGTAGGTGTTGCCGAGGTGCATGAGGGCGCGCAGGGCGACGCCGCGGTCGGCGGGCGGACCGTCGGCGGTGCGTGCGAGTCCGGCCGCGATGGCCGCGCGGTCCGACGCGGCGCTGGCGCGCCAGTCGCCGCACTGCCGGTGAATTTCGCCGAGGTTGGCGAGCGCGCGTGCGCAGGCGGCCTGGTCGCCCAGCACGCGCCAGGTCTGCAGCGCCGTCTCGATCAGCGCGCCCCCCGCGCGCGGGTCGCCTCCGAGCCACAACGAGACGCCGAGATCGTTGCGTGCGACCGCTTCGTCGTCGGGGTGGCCGAGGCGCTGCGCGATGTCGAGCATCTGCTCGGCCAGTGCGCGTGCCTCGCGCAGACGGCCGGCGAGGCGCAGCAGGCGGCGCTGCGTGCGCAGAAGTTCGAGTCGCGCGTCGTCCATCGCGGCGTCGGCGGGCGCGGTCGCGGCGTGCTGTTCGAGCGCGGTGTGCGCGAAGGTGGCGAGTTCGAGTGCCTCCGCGAAGGCGTGCGCGTCGGCCACCCGGTGCGCCGCGTGCAGCGCCGCCTGCCATGCGCGATCGGGGCGGCCGGCGGCGTGCCAGTGCCGGGCCCGCGCGGCGAGGGCCGCCGGCGAATCATCGGACAGGCGCTCCCACGCTGCCGCGGCCGCCGCTTCGTGCGTCTCGCGCACAGGCCCGGCACGCGATGCGATCTCCGCGGCGGGCCACAACGGTTGTCCGAACCACACCATCGGCCCGTCGGCGGTGGAGTTCACGCGCAGCCACCCGGCGTGCACGAGCGACTCGAGATCGTCCGCGGGATCCAGCAAGCTCGCCGGCCACGGTCCGGCGCCGAGGGTTGCGGCGCGCGCGAGCGTCTCACGCTGCGCCGGCTCCAGCGCCGCGTGCGCGCGGGCGAGACTGACATGCACTTGCGCCGCGACCGAGGGCGCGGGTGTCCAGCGCCAGCCCTGCACGCGTAGCGCGAGGTATCCCGCGCTGCGCAGCGTCTCCAGTGTGGCGCGCATTGCGGCGGGCGCGCTGTCCGTCTCGGCGAGCAGCGCGTCGGCCAGCCGGTCGCCCTCGAGCGCGCCGCCGAGGTGCGCCGCGATCCAGTCGCGCACCTCGGCCCGCGAGAGGCGGCGCGGCGGGATCACCGCGGCCCGCGCCTCCCAGCCGTGCAGCCACCCGCGTGTCGCGGCGGTGGACGGCCAGGCGCCGCCGTGCGCCCGGCGCACCGACGCCACCAGGCCGACGCCCGCGTCCCCGGCCGCCGCGAGCACGTCATCAAGCGTCCGCATCACCGCGTCCGGCGCGACGCCGAGATCGTCGATGCACAGCACGATCGGGCGCACGCGCGCCACCGCGCGCAGGTTCTCGCCGAGACGCGCGGCATCGATCGTGCCCGCCAGCGGCGCGGGCAGCGTGCGCGCACCGAGCGCGGCGCGAAGGCTGGCGAGCTTGCGCGAGCATGTCTCGAGCAAGGCCTCGGGCCCGCGTGCATCGGCGCGCCATTCGAGCAGCGTCCACGCCGCGGTCGGCTGCCGCGCACGCCACGCGCGCGTGATCTCGAGCGCGTGCACCCCGTGCACCAGCACGCGCGCCGGGCCGCCCGTGCGCCACGCGCGCGTGGCGGCGTCGATCGCGGCGAGCTCGGGTGCGTACCATGTGGGCGAGGCGCCCCCCTGGCGGGCGCGCAAGGCGGCGAGCGCCGGCGGCAGCGCGGGGCCGCCCAGCGCACGTGCTGCGGGCTCGGCGGGGGTGAG
>JBKJUD010000172.1:0-3724 GCA_046590735.1 Candidatus Eiseniibacteriota bacterium
GCCGGGCGTGCCCTTGAACATGCCCGCCGTCGGTACATTCTCCGGTGGCTCGTTCTCCGCCCAATCCTACGCCCGACAGAACCGCGTCAAGCTGCGCCAGGGACAGAACTGGCTCTACGTCTATCAACGCGATACCGCGATGGTCATCAGCGGGTTCATCATGAGCGTCCGGCTCACGCTGTGGCCGGGCGACAGCTGCCTGACCTGTGTGCCGCCCCCCTCGTCCATGACCGGATGGTGGCCCCTGGACGAGACGTCGCCTTCCACCGCCGCGGATGTCGCCAGCGGCAACACATGCGCCTGGATCGGCGCCCCGGTGCCCACGGCGAATGCGTTGGTGAACAACTCGACCTACCTGGCCACCAGCTCGGACTTCCACAGCTGCCCGACCCCCACCACCATGGTCGACTTCGGCACAGGCGATTTCTCCATCGATGCATGGGTGCGCAGCTCGGACACGAATTCCAGTACGCGCACGATCGTGGACCATCGCCAGGTGACGCAGGGTTCGTCCCAGCCGCGAGGGTACTCCCTGTATGCCTCGTTCGGTCGTCTCGGCGTGCAGATGGCCGATGGCCTGGCCGCGCCCGGGTACACGAACTGGACCGCTCCCGGACCGAACCTCTGGGACGGACGGTGGCACCACGTGGCGGCCAGCGTCGTCCGCGGCGTGACGACCGGCGGCCGCCTCTATGTGGACGGAGTCCAGGTTTCCACCTTCGATCCGACCGGTCGGGCGGGCTCGCTCGACACCAAGGGGCCGTTCCGTATCGGCCAGGCCTTCGACAACAGTTCGGCGGCCATCGCCGGATCGATCGATGAGGTGGAGATCTTCAAGCGCGCCCTCTCGGCCGCCGAGATCCAGGGCATCTCGGCGGCTGGCAAGCGGGGCAAGTGCAAGGAGGCCTGCTACCTGCCGTGGGATGTCTCGGTGTGGAAGCACCAGGGCACAGTGACCACCAACCTGACGATCTGCAACTACTCGACGACGCCGGCGACGTACGCGTGGTCCGCGGCCGGGTTGCCGGTGGGTCCGGGATGCAGCACGGCGGGGCCGACGGTATTCTCGCCACCCTCCGGCACCTCCGTGGTAGCGGGCGGCTCCTGCGTCAACGTCCCGATCACCATCACGAATCCTGGCATCGTGGGGACCGCGGTGGCGTGCTATCGCATCACCGTCACCAACACGGGGAGCGCGCAGGTGTTCACCTGCGATGGCTCGCTCCAGGGCAACCCAGCGCAGTACTGCGTCTGGCCGGTAGAGCTGATCGGGGATATCACCCTGGGGGGGAGCCGGCCGGTGGTGTTCTCGCTGACCAACCAGGAGGACACGCCGGTGGACATCGCGTGCACCATCGAAGCGATGCCGGCCGACATGTCCGGCGCGGAGAACATCGTCCAGTTGAACGGGCTGCCGGCGGGAACTGCGACGCGGGCCACGTTACACCTCGACCCGCTCGCCACCGGGAACGTGAGCGTGGACTGCGCGTGGGCGGAACACGATCCCTTCGTCCCCCACGACGTCATCCTCTCGGCGGACGTGGATGGCGACGGCGTCCCCGAGCCGCTCGCCAGCACGTTGCTGTTCGAGCAGCGGCAAGCGCCCGTCTCGATTCCTGGGGAACCGGGCGGGGCGCCGCTGGACGCGCTCGTCCTCACGCCGTCGCCCTTCCGCGACCAGCTGGCGGTTCATTTTTCCCTCGCCACGGCGGATCTCGTCGATCTCGCGGTGTACGATGTGAGCGGCCGCCTCGTGCGATCCCTGTCCACCGGAATGCGCCCGGCCGGCACTCACCATCTGGTGTGGAACGGACGGGCCACCGACGGGCGCGTGGCGCGTCCCGGCCTCTATCTGGTGCGGTTGCTGCGGGGCGGCCGCGTGACATCCCTGAAGGTGATGCGCACGTCGTAGTGCCTGCGCGGCGACCACGGGATGTCGCCGCCCCCGCGTCCTCTCCCGCGGCGCAGCTTACGGCTGCAACAGCGTGGCGTGCCCGTCGCGGATCAGTTGCTTCCCGAGGTCGCGCATGCGCTCGCGGGCCTTCCGGCTGACGGAGGTCTGGCGCTCGCCGATCTCCGACTGCCGTGCACCGAGCGCGCGTTGCTGCGCGCCGAGGCGGCGCTCGAGTGTCGCACGCCGGGCGTCGCAGACGCAGACGCCTGGACGCGATGCACGGCGCGCGCCCGCCACCAGGCCCCCAGAGGAGCAGCCGCCATGACGATCAGTCCCCTCGCCGGCCACCCGGCGCCCGCCGCCGTGCTGGTAAACGTGTCCCAGCTCGTCGATGCGTACTTCGCCCGCGTGCCCGATCCGGCGATCGCGGCGCAGCGGGTGGCGTTCGGTACCTCGGGCCACCGCGGGTCTTCGCTCGACACCACGTTCAACGAGTGGCACATCCTCGCGACCACGGAAGCGATCTGCCGCTACCGCGCGCAGCAGGGCATCGACGGCCCGCTCTACCTGGGACTCGACACGCACGCGCTCTCAGGCCCGGCCGCCGCCAGCGCGCTCGAGGTCCTCGCCGCACACGGCGTCGAGGTGATGCTGTCCGAGGACGACGAGTTCACGCCGACGCCGGCGATCTCCCACGCGATCCTCACCTGGAATCGCGGCCGCGCGGCCGGCCTGGCCGACGGCATCGTCGTCACGCCCTCGCACAATCCGCCGCAGGACGGCGGCTTCAAGTACAACCCGCCGCACGGCGGCCCGGCGGAGACCGGCATCACGCGCGGGATCGAGACCGAGGCGAACGCGCTGCTGGCCACCGGACTCGCCGGCGTGCGGCGCATCCCGTACGAGCGGGCGGTGACCGCGAGCACGACACACCGACACGACTACCTGCGCGCCTACGTCGAGGACCTGGGACAGGTGCTGGACATGGACGCGATCCGCGGCGCCGGTCTGCGCATCGGCGTGGATCCGCTCGGCGGCGCCGGCGTCCACTACTGGGCGGCGATCGCCGAGCGCTATCGCCTGAATCTGACCGTGGTCAGCGACACCGTCGATCCGACCTTCGCGTTCATGCCGGTGGACTGGGATGGGCGCATCCGCATGGATCCCTCGTCGTCGTACGCGATGCAGCGGCTGATCGAGCTCAAGGACCGCTTCGATGTGGCCCTCGGCTGCGACACCGATCACGACCGCCACGGCATCGTCACCCGCAGCGCGGGATTGCTGCCGCCGAATCATTATCTGTCGGTGGCCATCGAGCACCTGTTCACGCACCGGCCGCAGTGGCCGGCGGGCGCCGGCGTCGGCAAGACGGTCGTCAGCAGCGCGATGATCGACCGGGTGAGCGCGCGGGTGGGGCGCACGCTGTGCGAGGTGCCGGTGGGCTTCAAGTGGTTCGTCGACGGATTGTTCAACGGCTCGCTGGGATTCGGCGGCGAGGAGAGCGCCGGCGCGTCGTTCCTGCGCCGCGACGGCAGTGTGTGGACGACCGACAAGGACGGCATCGCCGCCGCGCTGCTGGCTGCGGAAATCACGGCGCACGCCGGACGCGATCCGGGCGAGTTGTATCGCGACCTCACCGCCGCCCTGGGGGAGCCGGTGGCCACGCGGGTGGAGGCGCCGGCCTCCGCGGCGCAGAAGTCGCTGCTGGCGGCACTGTCGCCGGAGCAGGTGCGCTCGACCCATCTGGCGGGCGAGCCGATCACGCAGATTCTCACGCGCGCGCCGGGCAACGACGCGGCGATCGGGGGCGTGAAGGTGATGGCGGAGAGC
>JBKJUD010000212.1:0-4644 GCA_046590735.1 Candidatus Eiseniibacteriota bacterium
GACGGTGCTGTGCCGCGTGCTGTCGGTGTCCGCGGTGGTGCGGCGCAGCCGCAACGGCCGCGACGTGCACCTGCAGCTCAACTCGCTGCCCGGGCAGGGTGACGAGACGCTGGCCGAGGCCGAGATCCTCGATCGCTTCCTCAGCGGCATCGGCAAGGCGCATCCGCAGCTGGTGGGCTTCAACTCACTCAACGCAGACCTCATGATCTTCACCCAGCGCGCCCTCGTGAACAATCTGCAGGCCGCGGAGTACTGCAAGCGGCCGAACAAGCCGTGGGAAGGCGTGGATTACTTCCAGCGCGGCAGCGACTGGCACGTCGATCTCAAGGAAGTGCTCGGCGGCTTCGGCCGGTTCAATCCCACCCTGCACGAGCTGGCGACCTCCTGCGGCATCCCCGGCAAGATCGACGTCGCCGGCGCCAACGTCGCCGACCTGTGGCTCAACGGCGAGACCCGCCGCATCGTGCAATACAACGAGTGCGACGCGGTGACGACCTATCTGCTCTGGCTGCGGACGGTGCACTTCGCCGGCTTTGTGAGCACGTCGGCGTTCCTCGCCGAGCAGGAGACGATGCGCGAGTTGCTGGCCACCCGCGGCGCCGTGGCGGGCAACGAGCACCTGCTCGCCTCCCTCGCCAAGTGGGACGCCCTGCGGGCGTTACGGGAGCCGGCCGGGCAAACCTGAGCCCCGCACCGTTCAGCCGGCGCCCTTTTCCGCCGACACTCTCAGGATGATCGATCGTCCACCGCCCGCGCTGAGACTGTTGGGGAGTTGCGCCGCCGTCGCGGCGCTCTGCGGGCTGTCCGAGAGCGTCGCTGGAGTGGTGCCGGGCCTCACGGCGGGCCTCCTGGTGGCGTGGCTGTTAGATGAGGATGCGATCTCGGTCCCCTGCATGCTGGCGGCAGGGCTGGCCGGCATGATTGCGGTGGGCGCGCTGGCGGGGACGCCGCTGACGGTTGCGTGCGCCGCGACGGCGCGGGCCGTCGAGACGCTCTTGACGTTGGAACTGCTGCGCTGGTATGCCCGCGGGCCGTTCCGCCTGGCGGATGGACGAGCAGCAGCGGCCTTCCTTGTGGTGGCTGCGGCTGCGCCTGCTGCGGGCGCGGTGACGGCCGCGACGCTCGCACGGATGAGTGGCGTGATGTCGCCCGCGGTATCGCAGTGGTGGTATGGGGACATGGCGGGTATTGTCGGAGCCGGCATGGCCTGCGCCGTGCGCGAACTGCGCCGGGTGCGGTGTCAGCTCGCCCGGGAGCACCACGAGGCGCGCGCGGCTCAAGGAGCGATACTCGGCGAACTGCAGCGCGTGCTCACCGGACTGCGCGCCGCCCACCGCGTCCTGCCGCTTTGCGGTCACTGTGGAGAATTCCGCGACGATGCGGCGTACTGGACCACCCTCGATACCTACCGCAGCACGCATGGCGCGGCGCTCGCCGACGCCGACGTCTGCCCGGACTGCACGGTGGAGACCGGGGGCGCCGTGGATTGGAACGAGGTGTTCGGGCTGCGTCGCGCTTGAGGCGGGGGTGCGGTGAGCGCACCCGCGTGGTTGATCTACGGGGCAACCGGGTACACCGGCCAGTTGATCGTTCGTCACGCGCGCGAGCGCGGACTCTTACCGATCCTCGCCGGCCGCGATCCGGAATCGGTCGCGGCGCTGGCGGACAAGCACGGCCTCGGCTCGCGCGTTGGCGCGCTGGATGACCCCGCGTCGCTGGACGCGCTACTCGCCGGCATCGACATCGTGCTGCACTGCGCCGGCCCCTTCTCCCACACCGCCGAGCCGATGGTGATGGCCTGCCTGCGCCACGGCGCGCACTACCTCGATATCACCGGCGAGATCGACGTATTCGAGATGCTGGCGGAATTCGACGACGCGGCGCGCGAGGCGGGCGTCATGGTGCTGCCGGGTGTCGGGTTCGACGTGGTGCCGTCGGACTGCCTCGCGGCGCACGTGGCGGCGCGCGTCCCGCTGGCGACCTCGCTCGACATCGCGATTCGCGGCGGCTCGGGCGTGTCGCGCGGCACCGCGGTGACGATGCTCGAGGGATTGCCGCACGGCGGGCTGGTGCGGCGCGGCGGCGCGCTTCGGCCCGCGACCCTCGGCTCCACGTCGCGCGTGGTGGATTTCGGCGGCGGGCCGCGGGGGGTGAGCAGTGTGCCCTGGGGCGATCTCGCCACCGCGTGGGTGACAACCGGCATCCACGACATCACCACCTTCATGGAGATGCCGGGCCTCGTGCGGCGCCTGTTGCCGTTGCTGCGCGGGCTGAAGCCGGTGTTGCGGAATTCCCATGTGCAGTCGTTCCTGCGCGGACGGATCCGCGGCAGTGTGACCGGTCCCTCGGACGCGGCCCGCGCGAGCGGCCGCACGCACATGGTGGCCGAGGCGCGCGATGCATCGGGCCACATGGCGGTGAGCCGCCTGCACGGACCGGAGGGCTACACCTTCACGGCACGCGCCGCGGTGCGCGTGGTGGAGGAGTTGTTGCAGGGCCGCGGCGCTGCCGGCTTCCAAACGCCCGCGCTGGCCTACGGCCCGGACTTCGTCCTGAGCATCGAGGGTGTCACGCGCGAGGATGTGTCGGCCCCCCGGCCCGTCACCTCACCCGGATCACCGGAATCCTGACCGTCTGAGATCCGACCAGTGTCCGGTCACGAAATATCTGCCACTCGGCGCGCCGGGCCCCTTGTCGTCCAATCCGTGCCATCCCACCAGGTAGGCACCCGCGGGCCCACGTCATCAGTTCCCGCATCTGCAGGAGTCTGCGGCGGCGCTAGGCTGCTCGATGTTCGTCTGCGTGGTATCGCTCGGGTTCCAACCGCGCAGTGCGCGGGCACCGCCGCTCTGGCCGGCGGGCGCCGATTGCGCGGCACCGGCGCACAACACGGCGATCGCGAAAATCCGCACGGGCTGACCCATGGACCGTGGAACGCACGACTCGCGTCCCGCCGAATCGCCGCGCGTTCCGAGGCTATCGCAACCACGCCTGCGGGTTGAGCGCTTCCTTGCCGTGCCGGACCTCGAAGTGCAACGCCGGACCCTTCACGCTGTCGGTGTCGCCCACACGCGCGATGGTCTGCCCGGCCACCACCTCCGCGCCGCTGCCCGCGTTCAGCGACGAACAGTACCCGTAGATGGTGTAGTAGCCATCGCCGTGATTGAGGATGATGGTGTTGCCGTATCCCGGCAGATATTCCGAAAGTTCAACCCGGCCGCGCGCCACCGCGCGCACCTCGGTGCCGGCCGGGGCGGCGATGTCGATGCCGTTGTTGTGGGTCACCGTGTTGAAGCGCTCGTTCACGTTGCGCCCGAACGTCCCGACGATCGCGCCGCGCACCGGCCACGACAGCGCCCCGCGGTTCTTGCCGAAATTCGCGTTTGCGAGAAACTTGTCATCGGACGGCACCGGCTTCGGGGGCTTCGAGCCGGTCGTCCCGCCGGCCGCTTCCTCCGCCTTGCGCCGCGCCGCTTCCTCCGCCTCGCGGCGGCGGCGCTCGAGTGTCGCGATCAGGCTCTGGATGCGCCGGGCCGACGCTTCCATCTGGCGCGCGGTCGCCTCGGCGCTCTTGCGCTGCGTGGTGACGTTCGAGAGCAGCGAGGCCTGCTGCCGATGCAGCGAGGACAGGCGGTTCGACTCGATCTGCTTTTCCGAGGAGATCGCGCCCAGTTCCTTGATCGTGCCCTCGAGCGCCTGCTTGTGATCGCTGATGCGCTGGGTGGCGTCCTTGATCTGCGTGAGCAAGGCGCGGTCCGCCTCGAGGATGCGCTGGAAGAAATCGCCACGCTGCACGAGCGTCGCGAAATTCGTCGAGGACATCAGCGCCTCGAGACGCCGGTCGCGCCCGAACTTGTAGATCTCGCGCAGCCGCCACGCCAGCGTCGCGCGCTGCTCCTCGCGATGCGCGGTGGAGCTGGAGAGACTGCGCTCGGTGAGCGCCTTCTGCCGCTGCACGATCTTTTCGCGCGCCTCGAGCTGGCGCAGGTAGCGCGTCGTGGTGCCGAGGTCCTGCTGGATGCGCCGCAGGTCCTTGGAAACACTCTTCTCCCTGCCGCGCAGACGCGAGGCCAGCTCGCGATTCTTGCGCGCTTCATCGCGGAGCGCGTCGAGCTGCTGCTGCTGGTCGGAAATGTCCTGGGGCGAGACGTTCTTGCCCTCGCCGGGGGGAAGCGCCTGCACCGGATACGGCGTGCCCACCGGCGGCGCGGTGGCGCCTACCGGGGCCGGCACCGGCTTGAGCGGCTTGCGCGTGGAGGTGCGCTTTCTCGCCGGCGTCGTCTTCTTGCGGGGCGGCGCGGCCTTCTCCTTCTTCGCCGACGCCTCGACGGGCGCCACGCGCCACGCCACCGCGAGGACCGGCACCAGCGTCGCGCAGGCGAGCTGCCACGCCGCGAGCCACGCTGCGAGGCGCCGCACGCGCGAGGGCCGCCCGGCGCGCGGCGCCGTGACACGCGAGGAGCGGGAGACGGTCACGTTATCGCGTCGGCCGGGCGCCGCGGAAGATGCCCCCCAGCGCCACCAGGCTCCCGAGCAGGGCGATGCCCAGCGCGAACCCGAATGCTCCCAGGATCCCGCGCCAGCTCAGGAACAGGAAGCCGGGGATCCACGTCTGCACCGCCGCCGCGAGGCCCCACGCGAACA
>JBKJUD010000285.1:0-5957 GCA_046590735.1 Candidatus Eiseniibacteriota bacterium
GGCGCACGTCTAGGCGCGCTTCAGCGCCGCCTGCAAGTCCGCGATGATGTCGCGCGGATCCTCGATGCCGAGCGAGATCCGTACCCCGCCGGGTTCGATGCCGGCGGCTTTCTGCTCGCGTGGCGGGAGCGCCGCGTGGGTCATCGACGCCGGGTGCTCGATGAGCGTGCGCACCTGCCCAAGACTCACCGCCAGCGTGATCGCCAGAGAGTTCTTCGCGAGGTCGTCCATCATCCGCTCGCCGCGCACGCGTGCCGCCGCGGGCGTCCCGGTCAGCGTGAACGACACCAGGATCCCCGGCGCGAAACGCCCGGCCGGGTCGCGCATCTGCCGCCGCGCCAGCGTGTGCTGGGGATGCGACCTCAATCCCGGATACACCACCGAGGCCACCGCCGGCTGCCGCTGCAGCCACTGCGCCACCGCCAGTGCGTTGCGCTGCTGCTTCTCCATTCGCACCGCGAGCGACGGCAGGCCGTACACGAGAATCGGCCACGCGTTGCGCGGCGACAGCGGGGCCCCGAAGTCCTTGCGATAGAGCAACAGGTCGCTCTCGAACAAGCGAGGCGCCACCACCGCGCCGCCCATGTCGGTGCCGAACCCGCCGAGATTCTTCGTCAGCGAATGCACCACCATGTCGATGCCGAACTTCAGCGGGCGCTGGCCGTAGGGCGTCGCAAAGGTGTTATCGACGACTGTGTAGATCCGGCGATGCGGCTCGCCCTTTCGCCGCCGGGCGCGCCGGCCGTTGGCGAGGCGCACGGCGCGCGCGACAGCGGACAGGTCGATCAGTTCAAGCGTGGGATTGCAGGGCGTTTCGAAGTAGACCGCCATCACGTCATCGGCCGCGAGGGCCGCAGCGAGGGCGGCCGGATCGGTCATGTCGAGGAAATCGACGGTCACGCCCCAGCGCGGCAACCAGTTGGCGAACAGCGAATACGAGCAGCCGTAGAGCGTCCGGTGCGCGAGGACACGATCGCCCGCTCGGGTCAGCACGCCGATCGCCGCGGCCACCGCCGCCATGCCGGTGGCGAAACACACGGCGCGTTCGCCGCCCTCGGCCATCGCCAGGTTTTCCTCGAGCATGCCGCGCGAGGGCTCCTCGAGTCGGTCGTAGATGTAGATGGGCGCGTGGGTGGAGCGGTTGAATTCCGGGTTGGCGAACTCGCGGAAGCCGTCGGCGCCGCGGCCGGCGCTCTGCAGCCGGTAGGCCGCGGAGGCGGAGATCGGCGGCACGATGTGGTCGGAGTAATTCCAATGCTCGGATTCGAAGCGCCCGTGGACGAGCGTGGTGTCCGGGCGGTAGCGCGTCTCGATGGGCGGCGCCGAGGCCTCGCGGGGTCGACGGGGAGGACGTGCTGCCATGGACCGATACCTCCGATGCGATGCCAGGTGCCGCGCGCGCGGGGCGCGACGGTATCATCGGCATCTTGGCGAACCCGCTGCACCGCGCGCTAGTGCCATTGGGACCTGCCGCGGGAACCGAGTGCGTGTGACGCGGCGCGCGCCGTTCTGCTAGGCTCCCTCGCCTATGCTCGATGCCGTGGGACACAACCGCCGCGCGCGACGCGCCCGCACCGTCGCACTGGCGATGCTGCTGGCGTCATGCGCGGCGCCTGGCTGCCGGTCCGCACATGACGCCGCGTTGCCGGTGTACCAGGACGCCTTCCTGCAGCCGCACACCCTCGCCGCCCTCGACAGCGCCCGCGCGCCGATGCATCGCATCGCCGACTTCGCCTTCACCGACCAGAACGGCGCGCCGCTGACCACCGCGCAGTTGCGCGGACACATCCATGTCGCACAGTTCTTCTTCGCGCACTGCACCACGATGTGCCCGCCGCTGTTCGACGCGATGGCGCAGGTGCGCGAGGCCTATCCCGACGACCCGGCGGTGCGCCTCGTCTCCTTCACCCTCACGCCGGAGACCGACAGTGTGGCGGCGCTCAAGCGCTTCGCCGCGACACGTCATCTGCCCGCGCACGGCTGGTCGCTGCTCACCGGCGACCACGATGCGATCCGCACGCTCGCCGCGCGCTCGTACTTCGTCGGCGTGGGCGGCGTGGGCGATTCGACGCAGCACGCCGGCAACCTCGTGCTCGTCGACCCGGAGTTGCGGGTGCGCGGCGTCTACGCGGTCACCCGCGCCAGCGAGACGCGGCGGCTGATCGACGACATTGCGACGCTCCAGCGAGAAGCGCATGCGCGCTGAGCGACGCGCACTGCGCGGGTGCCTGCTGGCGCTCTCCCTGCTGGTGACCGCCGCGCCCGCGGCGCACGCGGGCGGACCGTGGACGCTCCCGGCTGGCACGCTGAGCCTGCGCGCCACCGGGTCCACCGAACGCGCCGACGAAGAATTCTGCGGCGGCGCGCTGGCGTGCGGGACGGCCGGCCGCGGCCCCTTCGAGCGTGAAGGCGAATGGCGCATGCGTGCGCTGTTCGTCGACGCCGACTATGGGGTGTCGGGCGCCCTGACGCTGGGCGCGTCGACCAGCCTGCAGGCCGCGCGCTACGCGGACAGCGGCGGCGTGCGCACCACCACCGGCACCGGCGACCTGTGGATACGCGCGCAGTACGGCTTGACCAGCTGGCCGGTGGCAGCGGCGGTGTGCGCGAGCGTCAAGGCGCCGACCGGACGCAATCCGAACGACCCCACCACCGCGTCGCTGATCCCGCTGAGCGAGGGACAATGGGACGGCGAGATCACGCTCGCCCTCGGCAAGAGCCTCTACCCGCGCCCGGCCTACGTGCTCGCCGAGTCCGGCTTCCGCGCCCGCGGCACGTCGCATCGCGGCGACCCGCCGCTGAACGTCGGCGACGAAATCCCCTTCCGGCTCGAGGGCGGGACGATGGTGACGAAGCACTGGGGCGCCCGGATGCGCCTGCAAGGCTTCGCCGGGCTCGCCGGCAGCGCATGGTTCGGCGACGTGGGCCTGCGCATCGCGCCGCGCCGCGTGCTGTACGCCGCGCCGTCCCTGGTGTGGCACCAGGGCGGACGCGAGATGGAGATCACGCTCGCCCAGGCCATTGCCGGGCGCAACTACCCGGCGACCACGACGCTGCGCGTGAGCGCGTCGACGCAACTCGGCGGCCGCCGCCCCTGACGGCGAAAGGGTGCGCCGGCGAACCCGCGCACCCTCCCTGCGAACCGCGACCGCGCGACGCTACTTCGCGGCGGCGAGCGCTTCCTTCAGTTTCTTCGGGTTCGATCCCTCGACCACCTGTGACGTGCCGTCCGGCGCGTAGATGACCAGGTGCGGCAGGGCCTTTACCTTGCCTTCCATCTGCAGCGCCAGCGGGCTGTCCCAGCTGACGAAGTTCAACCGGCGGATCGCCACGTCGTCCCGCTTGGCCACCAACTCGTGCAGGACATCGTCCATCGTGCGGCACGGCATGCACCACTCGGCGTAGACGTCGAAGACGGTGTACTTGCCGGCCACGCGCAGCGAGTCCAGCGACCCGACGCGCGAGCCGTCGCTGACCAGCACGGCGAAGTCCACGGTCTCCGGATAGGGCTCGAAGCCCATGTACTTGCCCGTGCCCGCGCCCGCCTCGCCCCCGAAGCCGGCCTTGGTCACCGCGGCGACGATCTGCGCGTCGGTCACCGCGTCGGTCATGTTCAGCGTCATCTCGGCCTTCAGGTAGTCGAACGTGTACTTCTTCACGCCCTTCACCTTCTTCACGGCCTTGCCGATCTCGTCACCGCATTCCACGCAGTGCAACTTCGAGAGTGAATACACCTGGGTGCGGTCGGCGAATGCCGGCGCGGCGAGCGCGGCGGTCATCACCACCGTGAGAGTCCACTGCACGAAGCGTCGTGTCACATCCATCTCCTTCTGGGTTCTCGGGTCGGCCTGCCGCGCGGGCGGGGTCACCGCGTGTAGGTGAGGCGGGCGATCAGGTTGGTCTGTTCCTTCTGCGTCCCGTTCAGGTCGGACCAGACGGGGACGAAGACTTGCGCCTTGGCGATCCAGTGCTCGTTGACGCGCGCCTGCACGCCGGGGGTGAGGAACGCGACGCGGCCGCCGCTGTCCTCGAGCAGCGGCTCGATGTCGTCGCCGGTTGCGTCCTTCTTCGTGTCGCGCGCCGCGACGCCGATGACCCCGGCCACCACCGGCCCGATGCGATGGCCGGCTTCCACCGTGCCCAGCACGCTGTCGCCGTACTTGTAGCCGTGACTGTTGGTGCCGAGCGCGCGGTAGGCGAGGCTGCCATAGAACCAGTGCGCGGGACGGCTCCAGAGCTGCGCGAGGCCGACGAGGGCGCCCCAGGCGCCGGTGCCGGGCTGGGCATGCTCGTCGGCGCGCCCGCCGAAGGAAACGGTGTCCGCGATGGGGGAGAGAGCGAGCAGTCCGGCCGTGCCGACGTGCCCGACCGTGGGGTGTTCGGCGGCCAGATTGTTGCTTCCGGTAGGCGCGGTGACCCCGCCCAGCACGCGCGTCGCGACGAACGCGCCGTGCGTCTGGCGAATGCGGAAGTCGTAGCGCGCCTGCAGCTCGAGGTCGCCGAGCTGCACGGAGGTGTGGGTGACCGGCTCGCCGGTGATCTCGATGCGGCGATCCACGAACGGCAGGTTCGCGCCGAACGACGCGCGCTCCGACGGCGAGTACGACAGCATCACCGTGGTGCGACTGTCCCGCGACGACTCGGTGCCGATCGCGCCGCCCTCCAGCCCGTTGCTCTTGGACGAGACGCGCTGCTCGAGTCCCAGCCGCCATTGTCCGACCACCGGCGTGTCCAGCCCGAGGTTGGCGGCGTGATTGTCGCCGCACAGGCACACCGAGCACGCCTGCGCCGTCCACGGCACCAGCACCACGGCAACCGCCGCGAGCGCCACGCCGCGCAGCGCGCGAAGAACCTCAGAGGACATGGTCGGGACCTCCTTCCGTGGGCCGGTCATCAATGCGAGTACGACACCGAGAACGACAGGCTGTTGTCCTCGGACTGCGGCTGGTTGAAGCCGTTCACGACCGGAACGTACGCCACGCCGCGCACCGACACGTGTTCCATCGGGGTGACCTGCAGTCCGCCACCCAGCAGCAGGATGTCGCCGCCGGTCTGGACCTGGTAGATCGAGGCTCCGGGGTCGTTGGCGATTTCGGTGGCGGTCGAGCGGTAGACGCCGGTGCCGATCACCGACAGGCGCGACGTCGCGCGCTGCCCGAGTTCCAGGGTCAGCATCTCGGCGGCGCCGTAGTCGTAGTGATACTGGTTCTGCCAGGTCTTCTTGTAGATGGCGCCCAGATAGCCCCAGCGCGACGCATTCTGCAGCTGCAACGAACCGCCGGCCATCGCCGCCCACGCCCCGGTGCCCGGCTGGTTGTGCTCCGAGAGCCGCGCGGACCCGACCGTCGCGTTGTTCTGCCCGGTCGGCGCCACCAGCGCGCCCATCGCGGACACCGACACGTAGTACCCCCCCGTGGGGTGAATCCAGAACTGGTAGCGCGCCTGCAGGTCGGCGTCGCCAAAGTGGGTGGCCTTGGTCTGCGAGTTGTCGAGCGTGGTGAACTGGGTGTGCGCCCGCGACATGAACGGCACGGTCAGTGCGAGGTTGAGCCGCATGGTGGGCTGGTACGCGAACGTGCCGGCAAGCCGGTTCTCGTGCTGGAACTCCGTGTCGGTGCCCCGCGGCGCGCCGTCCTGGACGATGCCGTTGAGCTTCGACAGCGACTTGTTCTCCACCGTCACGCGCCACTGGCCCGCGCCGCTGCTGCCGGACCCGGGGTTGCTGAGGGCCGGGTCGCTGTTCATGCACAGGGGACACGCCGCGGCGACGCCCGCGCCGAGCGCCAGCGCGGCGAAGAGGGCGAGAGCCGCGGCCGGGAACGGACCCGGCGCACCCCAGGAGGAGCCCGGGCGAACCTTCTGCATCGTGTGGAAGCTCCTTTCGAGCCGCAAATCAGCAGTGACCCGCTGTCCCGGGCGCGATCACCGGCGGGGGGCCGGCCACGGGCGGACTGCGG
>JBKJUD010000317.1:0-7326 GCA_046590735.1 Candidatus Eiseniibacteriota bacterium
GGGCGGCATGATGTTCATCGCGCCCATGTGGTCGATGATGACCCTGCCGCGCGCGGCGCGCGCCGCGATCACTATTGTGCTGACGCTCGTGCTGGTGCCGTTGGCGCCGCGCGTGGCGCTGCCCGAGCAGTTCCTGGACTGGCCGGTGCCGCTGGCGCTGGAGATGGTGATCGGGCTGTCGATCGGGATGACCGCGGCGGTGCTGGTGCAGGGCGTCGCGCTGGCGGGCGAGGTGATCTCGCTGCAGATCGGGCTCAACCTCGGGCCGTTCCTCGCGCCCACGCCGGACGTGCAGGTGTCGGGCGTCGGACAGCTGCAGAGCGTGCTGGGGATTCTGGTCTACCTCACCGTCGGCGGGCACCTGATGCTGTTCCGCGGGCTCGCCGACAGCCTGACGCTGCTGCCGCCGGGCGCGGCCTTCGACCTGGCCGGGGGAGCGCGCGAGGTCGCGTTGCTGGCCGGCGGAGTGTTCTCGACCGCGGTGCAGGCGGCCGGCCCGGTGATGGTGACGATGCTGCTGGTCAACGTGGCACTGGCGCTGCTGTCGCGCGCGGTGCCGACGCTCAACGCGATGATGGTCGCCTTCCCGATCACCATCGGCACCGGGCTGCTGATGCTCGGCGCCTCGACGCCGTTCCTGGTGGGCGCGCTGGAGGGATGGATGCACGCCCTGCCGCGCGATATCGACCACGTGCTGCAGGCGTTCCGCCTCGCGAGCCCGGGGTAGCCCACGATGGCCGGCGCCGGCGAGACCGACCAGGAACGCACCGAAGCTCCCACCGCCAGGCGGCGCGCGCGTGCGCGGGACGAAGGCAAGGTCGCCAAGAGTCCCGAGCTGACCAGCGCGGCGCTCGTGCTCGGCGGTGCCCTCGTGCTGTTCGGGCTGGCCGGCGCGCGCTGGGCCGCGTTCGCCGTCGAGACGCTGCATCACTGCGCGGCGCAGCTGTCGGCCGGGCCGCTGTCCGCGGTCGGGGCGATTGCCATGGTGCGCTCGCTGGCGCGGGGCCTGCTGGTGGCGTCGCTGCCGTTTGCCGCGTTGCTGGTGGCGGTGGTCGTGACGGTGGGCCTGGTGCAGACCCGCGGGATGCTGACGCTCAAGCCGCTGGAGCCGAAGTTCAGTCACCTCAACCCGGCCAGCGGCATCAAGCGGCTGGTCAGCGGCGACGCGATCGTAAACCTGCTGAAGGCGATCGCCAAGCTGCTGGTGCTCGGCGCGGTGACGATGTCGGTGCTGCGCGGGAGCTGGACGCGCCTGATGAGCCTGGCCAGTGCGCGGCCCGGCGACATCACCAGCGTGCTCGGCGACCTCGCGTTTCGCCTGGTGCTGTTCACCGGCTCGACGTTCCTGGTGATCGCCCTCATCGACTACCTGTACCAGCGCTTCAAGTTCGAGAAGAGCCTGCGCATGACCAAGCAGGAGATCATCCAGGAGCACAAGGAATCCGAGGGCGACCCGCAGATGAAGGGCCGCATCCAGGCCCTGGCGCGGGCGCGCGTGCGTGCCCGCATGCTGCAGGCGATTCCCACCGCCGACGTGATCATCACCAACCCGACGCACATCGCGGTGGCGCTGCGCTACAACGTGGCGGAATCCGAGGCGCCGGTGGTGGTGGCCATGGGACAGCGCAAGCTGGCCGAGCGCATCAAGGCGATCGCGCGGGAGCACAACGTCCCGCTGGTCGAGAACAAGCCGGTGGCGCGCGCGTTGCTTGCCACCTGCGTGGTGGGCAAGGCGATTCCGCCGGCGCTCTACGCGGCGGTGGCCGAGATCCTCGCCTACGTCTACCGCCTGCGCGGCGGACTGCCGGGCGGTGGCGCGGCGCTCGCCGGGCGGACGGCCGCGTAATGGAATGCCGCCGCCAGCAGACCGCCCGCCGTCACGCGCGCTGGCGGCAGCACAGCACCGCGCGCCGCCGCGTGGTGTGGCGGCAACACGAAATGGACCGCGTGCTCCTGCCGCCGAATCACGGCGAGCACACCACCGCTGACCCGACACCGGGCGAGGAGACGTAATGGCCGACATCGGACTCGCCACGCCCGCCGCGCCGGTTGCCCATGCCGCGATCGCGCATGCGGCCGGGGACGGCAAGCCGGGACGCCGCGGCGGCCGCGCGGCCCTGCCCGGCGCCGCGCCCTCCGCCTCGCGCCGGTTCCACCCCACCGCCGAGACCTACCTGGCGCTGGGCGTGGTGGCGGTCGTCGCGTTGCTCGTGCTGCCGCTGCCCGCGTTCCTGCTCGACGTCTTCCTGGCGGTGAGCTTCGCGCTGTCGCTGGTCGTGCTGTTCGCCGTGCTCGCCAGCCGCGACCCGCTGGAATTCAGCATCTTCCCGAGCCTGCTGCTGCTGCTGACGCTGTTCCGCATGGGCCTGAACGTCTCCACCACGCGCTTGATCCTCAGCACCGGCCATGCGGGGCAGGTCATCGCCGCCTTCGGCAACTTCGTCATCGGCGGCAACTACATCGTCGGGCTGGTGATCTTCCTGATCCTCGTCATCATCAACTTCATGGTGATCACCAAGGGCGCGGGCCGCATCGCGGAGGTCGCGGCGCGCTTCACCCTCGACGCCATGCCCGGCCGCCAGATGTCGATCGATGCCGACCTGAGCGCCGGCCTGATCGACGAGGTCGAGGCCAAGCGGCGGCGCGAGGAGATCACCCGCTACAGCGACTTCTTCGGGTCGATGGACGGTGCCGCGAAGTTCGTGCGCGGCGACGCGGTGGCGGGGTTGATGATCACCGGCATCAATCTCGTCGGCGGCTTCCTGATCGGGATGCTGCAGAACCACATGTCGGCGAGCGAGGCGCTCACCACCTACACGTCGCTCACCGTCGGCGACGGGCTGGTCACCCAGATCCCCGCGCTCATCGTCAGCACCAGCGCCGGCTTGCTCGTCACCTACGGCAGCGGCGGCGTGCAGATGGCCGGCTCGCTGGGCACGCAGCTGACGCGCAGTCCGCGCTCGCTGTGGACGGCGTCGGCGCTGCTGGCGGCGTTCGCGCTCGTGCCGGGCATGCCGAAGGCGCCGTTCCTGCTGCTGGCGTTCGTGTCGGGGGCGCTGGCCTGGTGGGTCGGCAAGCGTCCGCCGGTCGAGACCGCCGAGAGCCGCGCCGCGGCAGCCGCGGCGGAGGCCGAGGGCGCGATGAGCGGTGGCGAGGGCAGCTCGCAGCCGGTGCGCGACCTGCTGGTGGTCGAGCCGCTCGAACTCGAGGTCGGCTATCAACTCGTCCCGCTGGTCGACCACGCACAGGGCGGCGACCTGCTGCAGCGCGTCAGCATCATGCGCAAGCAGCTCGCGCTGGAACTCGGCATGATCGTGCCGCCCACGCGCATCCGCGACAACATCCAGCTGCCCGCCACCGAGTACGTCATCAAGCTGCGCGGCATCAAGGTGGCCGGGGGCGAACTCATGCCGCGCCAGTTGCTGGCGCTGAACATCGGCGGCGCCGCCACGCCGCTCGACGGCATCCCGACGACCGATCCCAGCTTCGGCATGCCCGCCGTCTGGATCCAGCCGGACCAGCGCGCGATCGCCGAGGACGCCGGCTACAGCGTGGTCGAGGCGCACACCGTGCTGGTGACGCATCTCATGGAGACCGTGCGGGAACACGCCGCCGACTTGCTGTCGCGCCAGGACGTCCGCGAACTGCTCGATAGTCTCAAGGAATCGCACCCGGCGCTGGTCGACGACGTGGTGCCGAACAAGGTCGGCCTGGGCGTCGTGCACCGCGTGCTGCAGCGGCTGCTCAAGGAGTCGATCCCGATCCGCGACCTGGTCTCGATCCTCGAGGCGCTCTCCGACGCCGCCGACGTCACCAAGGATCCCGAGGCGCTGACCGAGCACGTGCGCCGCGCGCTGTCGATGGTGATCGTGCAGATGCTGGGCGCCAGCGAGCAGGCGCTCGACGCGATTACGCTGGGCCCGCGCCTCGAGGTGGGCTTGATGCAGCTGTTCGCGCCGCGCGGCCGCGAGGGCCAGCGCTCGATGGAGCCGGACGAATTGTCCGACGCGCTGCGCGGGCTGCACGACATCGCCGTGCATTCCAAGCGCGATGGCCAGTACCTGCCGCTGATCACGCCACCGGGCCTGCGCGTGGGCGTGCGGCGCCTGCTCGAACCGATCCTGCCGAAGCTCCCGGTGATCTCGCTGGCCGAACTGCCATCGCAGACGCCGATTCAGTCCCTCGCAACCTGGGAGGTGCGCCGTGCCGCATGAGGCGTTCTATGGAAAGGACGTCGCCACCGTTCTCGCGGAGGCGCGCAGCAGCCTCGGGGACGATGCCGTCATCATCGACATCCGCCGCACCGGCACCACGCGCCGCGCCGAGTTCGAGCTGATCGCCACCGATGCGTACACCGCGGCGACCGAGGACGCCTTGTCGCGCCCGCTGCCGGAGCTGCTGCCTCCGGCGCGCGCCGCGGCGGCCGCTGCCGGCAACCCGCATGGCGGCCCCGCGCCGCTGACCGCGCCGCGCCTCTCCGCGCTGGCCCGTGCGCTGCTGCCGGCAACGCCGCACACCCCGGCCCGCGCCTACACCGCCGCACGCCTGGCCGCACCCGGGATCGATCCCGCCCACGCGCTCGCGGCGCTGGCCCGCGCGCACGCCACCCCGCACGGCGCGACAGCGCGCGACGCGGCGTTCGACCAGGCGGTGCAGGCCGCGACGGCCGCGACCCCCGCAGCGCAGGACACCGCGATGCTGCCCGCCGCCGTCCTTGCCGCCGCCCGAGACGCCGGGCGCCCCGCCGTCTTCGCGGTCGTCGGCCCGACCGGCGCCGGCAAGACGACCACCATCGCCAAGCTGGCCAACCATCCGCAGGTGTTCGGCGCGCTGCCGGTGGGCCTGGTCAGTCTCGACACCTACCGCATCGGCGCCATCGAGCAGACGCGCATCTACGGCGAGCTGTCGAAGCTGCCGGTGGAAATCGTCTACGAGACCCGCCAGCTCCCTGGCGCTCTCAAGCGCCTGCGCGGCTGCGAGGTGATCCTGGTCGACACCGCCGGCCGTGGCCCCCGCGGTCACGCCGACGCCGCCGAGACGCGCGCGCAACTGCGCGAGCTGTCGCCCGACGAAGTGCACCTCGCGCTGCCCGCCGGGCTCCGTCTCGAGCAGGCGCGCCGCATCATCGAGAGCCATCTCTGCTACGGCGTCACGCACCTGCTGGTGAGCAAGCAGGATGAGGACCCCGACGACACCGCCGCGCTGCAGCTCGCCATGGAGACCGGCCTGCCGATCCGTTGGATCGGCCACGGCCAGGACGTGCCGGCGGACCTGCGTTCCGCGGTGCCGGCGCTGGATGCCGCCCGCACCCGCGCGGTGCAGAACGCTCTGGCGGGCATCCGGTGACCGACCAGGCCCAGGGATTGCGCGCCCAGCCCGCCCGGCGCACGGCCGGCACGCGGTTCGCCGCGGCCAGCGAGACGCCGGTGTTCGCCATCGGTAGCGGCAAGGGGGGCGTCGGCAAGTCGGTGCTGTCGGTGCTGGTCGCGCAGGCGCTCGCACGCGACGGGCACCGCGTGCTGCTGTTCGACGGCGCGCAGATGCAGGGCAACCTGCACATCCTGCTCGGCGTGCGCCCGGCGGCGCCGCTCACGTCCGTGCTGCGCGGCGAACGCGAGCCCGAGTCGCTGCTGCATCCGCTCGCCGCCAACCTGTGGCTGCTGCCGGCGGAGTCCGGCGCCGAGGATCTCTACGCCGTCTCGCCGATCGACCGCGCGCGGTTGCACCAACGCCTCTGCGAGGTCTACGACGGCTTCGACGCCGTGGTGCTCGACTGCGGCGCCGGTCTCGAGAGCGCCGCGCGCATCAGCGCCAGCGCGCACGCCGGCCACGCCACCAGCCTGACGGTGGTGACCATGCCCGAGCCCGCGGCGCTGGCCGATGCCTACGCGCTGATCAAAATCGTTCACCTTCAGGCCCCCTCCCTGCCGATGCAGGTAGTGGTGAATCGCACCCAGGACGAGCAGGAAGGCGAGGCGATCTTCGCCCGGCTCGAACTGGCGGCGTCGCGCTTCCTGCAACGGGAGCTGGCGTATGCCGGTGGCGTCGCGGAGCACGACGCGGTGCGTCGCGCCGTGCGCGTGCCCGGCTCGATGCTGGGCGTGCGCACCGCCGACAGCGACGCGGTCGCCGGGCGCCTCTGGGCCTGGGCCACCGCCGCTGCGCAGGACGCGCAGCATCCACGCAGCGCATAGCCCCAGGCAGGAGAGACGCGTGGCCGTCACGGATCTGACCGACACATTGTGGGAACGCTATCGCGGCGCGCAGGACATCGACGCGCGGCGGCAACTGCTCGACCGCTACCTCGGCCTGGTGCACCACACCGCGCGCGAGCTGGCGCGGCGCAGCTCGCGCGCCGATCTCGGCGAGCTGGTGAGCGCCGGCACCGTCGGCCTGGTGCACGCGCTCGAGGGTTTCGATCCCGGCCGCGGCCTGGCCTTCAGCACCTATGCGATGCCGCGCATCCGCGGCGCCATGCTCGACGAGCTGCGCGACAACGACTGGATGCCGCGCACCATCCGCGAGCGTGGCCGCAAGCTGCGCGAGATCTCCGCCGAGCTGGCCCAGAAACTCGGGCACCCGCCGGACAGCGAGGCCATGGCCGCGGCGCTCGGCGTCGACCTCGACACGTTCCATCACTGGCGCCACGAGTCCGAGGCCCGCAGCATTCTGCCGCTCGATGCCACGCTGGCCTCGGGATCCGACGAGGACCCGCATCTTTCGGAGCTGATCGCCGATCCCGATGCGGTCGATCCCGGCGACGAACTGCAGCGCGAGGAGATGCTCGCGGCGCTGCGCGAGGGCTTCACGCGCCTGGCCCAGAAGGACCGCACCGTGCTCTCGCTCTACTACTTCGAGGAACTCAACCTGCGCCAGATCGGCGAGGTGCTCCACGTCACGGAGTCCCGCGTGTCGCAGATCCGCACCCGCGCGTTATCGCGCCTGCGGGACGCGATCGCGGTGGCCGAGGAGGACCGATGAACCGCTCCCTGTGGACTGCTGTCGGCGTGACGCTGCTGCTGCTCGGCGGCGCCAGCGTCGCTCCCACCATCAACTGGTCCATCGCCGAGCACGCGCTGGAGCGCGTGGCGGCCAGCGGCATGTCCGGCTGGGAGGCGTTCAACTCGGTGCCGCTGGAAGCACGGTTGCTCCCCGGCATCGGGCTGATGCTCGTGCTCGCCAGCATCCTGTGGATCAAGCATCTGCACCGCAGCCCGCGCCGCGTGGTCATCGACCTCGCGCGCCGCCAGTTGCCCACCAGCGCGATCGCCCGCCAATCCGCGATGTCGCAGGACGCCGTGCGCGGCCTGCTCCTCGGCGGCCTGC
>JBKJUD010000377.1:0-5267 GCA_046590735.1 Candidatus Eiseniibacteriota bacterium
CCGCGCGCAGTCCGGCGAGAAAGCCGAGACGCCCGCCGCTCATGCGCAGGTCGGCGAGCGAGAGCACCTCGTCGGCCGGACGCGTCGCCGGGCGCTGCGCGGCCGCGATGGCCTGGCGCGCGTCGGCGCGCGAGACCACGGCGCCGCGCATGGACCGCTCCACCAACCGCTGCGTCCCCAGCACCCCGAGCAACGCGCCGCCCAGCAGCCACAGGCGATTCACCCAGAACAATCCGCCATAGGGCACCGGCGCGGAGTTGTAGAACGCCACGCCGCGATCGACCTTGAGCAGCGACTCGTTGAGCCAGCGATAGCCGGTGGGCTCGAGCACTTGCAGCAGCAGATTCACGCGCGGGTCGAGCCACGACGGCGACCACGTCCACAGGAAGAAGCCGCACACCAGCAGCGTCACGACCGGCAGCACGAACACCAGCACCGCGTTGCGGCTCCTTTCGCCCACCCACATCGCCGCCGCGGCGAAGAACAGCAGGAACGGGATACCGATGTAGAGCACCGGCTTGAAGTAGTGGGCCACCGCGAAGGGCCCGCGCATCTCCGTCGCGCGGCCGTTCGGGACGACGTGGTTGAAGAACGCCGAGGCCAGCACCTGCAATGCAAAGATCGCCAGGAAGCTGGCCACGACGCCCACGTAGCGGCCCCACACGTACTCCGCCGGCGTCAGCGGTGTGGCATGCAGCAGCGCGTCGACCTTGTTCTCGCGATCGTTGAGCAAGGTGAGGCCGCCGGCCACCGCGATGAAGAAGCAATAGAACAGCAGGATGACGAACGTCATCATCTGCGTCTGCGCGAACTCCGAGGTGAGCCACGCCTTGGTGCCTCCGACGGAACTGTCACCGGAGCTGATCTGGACCGACCCCGTCGACATGCCCCAGGCCAGCAGCACCACGACGACCAGCGACAGGATCCAGAACAGCGGCCGCGCGACGGTGTGGCGGATCTCGACGGCGAAACTGGCGCCCAGCCGGCGCAGGCTCACGCCCGGATCTCCGCGCCGGCCGGGCGGCCGGCCGGGTCCACGGCGACCGCGCCCAGCCCGTCGCGTCCCGGGAGCGCGCCGAGTCGCATCATCACCAGATAGGCGTCCTCGAGCGTCGCCGCCACGGGGACGAATCCGGCCGGCGGCTCGCCGCGGGGCTCGTAGACGCGGGCGCGATTGTGACCCTCGACCAGCAGCGCCTGCGTGACCATCCGGTCCGCCTTGAGCTGGGGCAACTCCGCGGCCGACACCGTGCCCTCGAACAGGTGCCCGGCGATGGCCGCGCGCGCCTCGGCCGGGCGGGTCTGCGCCAGGAGCCGGCCGTCGCGGATCACCGCGAACCGCGGGCAGAGTACCGCGACATCCTCCACGATGTGCGTGGACAGCAGCACGATGCGATCCTGCGCCAGTTCGCTGAGCAGCCGGTAGAACCGGATGCGCTCCTCGGGGTCGAGACCCGCGGTGGGTTCGTCGACGATGATCAACCGCGGGTCGCCGGCCAGCGCCTGCGCGATGCCCAGGCGCTGTCGCATGCCGCCGGAGTACCCCTTGACCTTGCGCTTGGCGGCGAAGGTAAGATTTACCCGCTCGAGCAGGTCCGCCACCAGACGCTTCTGTCCAAATGGTGCACGTACACCTTTGAGCGTCAGCATGTGGGACAGCATGGCTTCGCCCGAGAGGTGCGGGAAGAACCCGAACTCCTGCGGCAGGTAGCCGAGACGCGGCCAGAGCGACTGCGGATCGGCGAGGATGTCGGCGCCGTCGAGCGTGACGGTGCCCGCGGTGGGCTCGAGCAGCCCGGCGAGAATCTTCATGAACGTGGACTTGCCGGCGCCGTTGGGCCCGAGCAGCCCGAACATCCCCGGCGCCACATCGAGGTCCACACCATTGAGCGCGGTCACCGCGCCGGGATACACCTTCACCAAGCCGCGAATCGACAGCATGCGACACCTCCAGGACGGGCCACTGAGGCGGAGGCCGCGGACAGCGGCGACGGACGGCGTCACGCGACCCGGGTGCGTGAGCCAAGGCAGGAAACCGGGCCGACTCCGCTGGGTGTCGCCGGCGCCCCCGGTAAACGGCGCGTGACATGTCGAGGTTGCGACCGGATGATAGGCTGCCGCCGCTCGCGGCCGCAACTCGCTCCCTGCGCCAGGTGGCACGGCGCCTGCACCTGTTCCCCGTCGACATCCCCATCCTCATCGCAAGTCGTTGTGCGGCAACGAAGGCCCCCAGAAGGCGAGTCGCTGTTCGACGGACACTGAAGGCGAACTACCGACAAGAGGAGCCCCCCAATGGATCGCCACGCTGTTTCTCCGGCCAGGAAGTCCCGCCACCTCGCTCGCGCAATCCTCGCCGCGTCCTTGCTCCTGCTGGTGCCGCCCGCCGCCCGGGCCGGCGGCAACGCGGACGCCTCCGCCTATCTGTCCTGGAACGCCACCGACAAGACCGCCTCCGACCTCACGACCCCTGGGTCCTCGAACGCGCTCTACATCCATGTCGAACGCGCCGCCGGCCTCAGCTTCAAGGGGGGCGAGGCCGACCTCACGTGGGATCCCGCCGGCGACGAGGCCGGCTGCTTCGACCGCATCGGGTTCCAGTTCCGCACCAGCACCGGCTGCACGTACCTCAATCGCGGCACGGCGCTCCACATCATCACGGCAGACGATCCGTCGCACTTCCACATCTCGTGGTCGAACACGACGAGCGTCACCGACTGCACCGCCGGCGTGGCGATGCAGGTGACCTTCGAGTTCGACGGATGCGCGGCGCCGCGCGGCTGCATCACGCTCAACGCGATGTCACTGCTGGACGCCGCCAACGTGACGGACGTGATCGACCGCCCTGGCTCCGACGCCACCGTGACGGGCGGAAGCGAACTGTGCGGCGCCCGCCCGCGCACCTGGTTCGTGAACCCGGCAAGTACCTGCAGTCCGTGCGATGGCACCTCGTGGACCACGGCGGTGCACACCCTGGGCCAGGGGATCGCGCTCGCCCGCGCGAATCTCTCCGACTCGATCATGGTCGCGCAGGGACGCTACGCCGAGAGCGGGCTGACGCCGCCGGGCACCACACAGATTCTCGCGGGCTGGAACCAGACCGGCACGCAGCGCAACCCGGCGCAATACCGCACCCTCGTCACCGCCGCGACCGGCGGCACCACGCCGTTCCTCCTCGACCTACCGGGCGTGACGCTCGACGGGCTGGCCATCGGCGGCATCGTCGACGGGCTCGGTCCCGTCGAGATCTCGGCACACGACATCACCCTGCGCGGCGTGCGGCTGCAAGGCAACCGGACGGTCCCGGGCTCTGCACTGGTCGACATCCTGGGCGCCTCGGCCAACATTCTCCTCGATCGCTGCGTCTTTGCCGGAAACGCCATCAACAACTCGTACGGGATGATCTCAGTGGCCGGCGGCGTGAAGGTGGACATCGAGGATTGCGACTTCGTGAACAACACCAACACCGACACCACGGGCGCGATGGTGTTGTTCAGTCCCAGCCTGGCGACGGTGCGCAACTGCATCGTGTGGCGGAACAGCCCCGGCATCCCGGCGTTTGTCGGCTCGCAGCTGACCGTCAGCACGTGCGATGTGGAAGGCGGGTGGACGGGCACCGGCAACATCAACAGCGCTCCGCTGTTCTGCAACGCGGCCACCGGCAACTTCGCGCTGCGCCCGACGTCGCCGTGCGTGGGCACCGGCCATGACGGGACGACCATCGGCGCGATCGACGTCCTCTGCGGTGCGGCCGGCGGGCGCGGAAACATCGAGGGCGGCAACATGGTCGCGGGGGCGGACGACGGCGGCGAGCCGCAGCCGGCGGCGGTCGACGCCGCGCTGCCCGCACGCTTCCGCGCCCAGCCCGTGGTCGCGGCGACGCGGACGGAGTTCGTGCTGCGCGGCGCGGGCGGCGTCGCGGTCGTCCAGGTGTTCGACAGCGCCGGGCGTCTCGTGCGCGCGTTGCGTGCCGCGGCGGTGGGCGGCGTCGAGGCGCGTGCCGCGTGGGATCTCACCGACACCGCGGGTCGCCGGGTCCCCGCCGGCGTCTACCGGGCGCGCGGTGGCGATCGCCTCGAGGCCGCCGTGATCGTGCTGCGCTAGCTCTCGCACTGCGGCGCGGTGGGCGTGACTGCCCACCGCGCCGCGCGTTACTTCCGGGCCGCGGGCATCGCCCCGGTGAGATAGCGCGCGAGCGCCTCGGTGCCCAGAGGGCGACCCGTCGCGCGGCGCATCTTTTCCGGCCATGGCACCGAGCCGCCAGGCGCGAACATGTACGTGGTGAGCCACGCAGCCACGCGCGGCTCGTGGGTGAGGTCTGCGGCACCGAACTGTGCGCGCATCGCCTCGCGACATTGCGTCGCGATCATGTTGGCGTAGAGATACGACTGGAAGTACAGCGGGCCGGTCACGAAGATGTCGCGGTACCCGAAAAACTCGCCCGGCGGCAACTCGACGCCGACGAAGCGTCGGTACGACGCGGCATACAATGAGTCGAGATTCACCCACAGGTTGCCGTAGGCGGTGATCTCGAAGTACGCGTTCAGGCAGATGCTGCGTCGCAGCCACAGCAGCAGCTGCATCTTGCCGACCTGCTCCAGTTGCACCGCGCGTGCCGGCGGGACGCCGGCGGCGTCCTGCAACCACTGTGCGTCGTACGCGAAGTGGCCCAGGCACTCGGCCACGCCCTCGCTCATCGGCGTCTCGTCGCCGAGCAGGCAGATCGCCGGCAGATTCCTGTCGGTGAGCACGGCGTTGAGGCTGTGGCCGTACTCGTGGAACAGCGTCTCGTAGAAGTTCGACCCGGTGAACGGATTCGTCAGCAACCGCGCCTCGTACGGCGGGCGGATCGGGAAGGTGATGCCGCCGGTGGGCACGTCCCACACGCGGCTGTCGATGGGCAGCGAATCGGGTTGGAAGCCGAGATTCGTCATCAGCGCGTACATGCGCTGCAGGCCGGGTTCGCGCGGCCAGGCGTCGTCGCCGCCGGCGGTTTCCTGCAGGTGCAGCCAGTAGTCGATGTCCCAGGGCTGCGTGCGATCGAGCTGGAGGTCGGCCTTGGCGCGCGCGACCATCGCGGTCATCACCGGGCGCGTCTCGCGCTCGAAGGCATCGAGGTCGCGCAGCACCTGCGCGCGGGTGAGGCTCGAAAGCGCGAGGCCAGCTTCGGCGCCGTTGGCGAAACCCTCCTGCCGGCCGATGCTGTCGTGGAGCGCCATGCCGCGCCGGATCGCCGGCGAGTGCGCTGCCGCTGACTGCCGGTAGGCGAG
>JBKJUD010000484.1:0-4950 GCA_046590735.1 Candidatus Eiseniibacteriota bacterium
CCGAGCCGATGGAATGCGTTCGTCGGCGATGGCCGGCTCACCGGCACCGCCGGACTGCTGCGCACGCTGACCCGCGGCAGCGCGCGGCAGGCGGCGCGCGCCACCCTGCTGCTGCGCCTCGAACGTCTCAGCTCGCGCATGGAACGCGCGCACAGCGCGCTGGCCCAGTTCGAGGAAGCGCTGACCGCGGCACTCGCCGGCGCCGGCGTCCGCGTCGGCGGCGACGACCCGCGCGTCCGTCTGCGCCCGGCCGGCGTCGGCCGCATGATGGCCGGGCCCGCCGACCGCACGCAGATGTTCACCTTCCCCGACGACGAAGCCGCCGCCGCACTGACCGAGCTGCGCGGCGTCAGCGAGGATCTCGTCGCGCTCACTGACCTCGCCGACGACTTGCTGTCGAATCATGCCCAACTCGATGCCGTGCGCGTCGAGCTGGCCACCGCGCTCGATGGCTGGATGCGCCTGGCCGCCGCGGCGCGCGGCACGCTCGAGGACCAGCACGACGGTGCGGTCCGCTGGGTCGAATGGGAAACCGCGGCCCGCGCGGTGTCGCGCGGCTTCCGCCCGGACGACGCCCCCACGCTCACGCTCGGCCTGACCGATGCCCCGCCGGCGCTGGGGCCCGCGCGGGCGGCGGCACAGGGTGGCGCCACGCTGGTCTCGGTGCCGGGCGATGTCGCACGTAGCGTGTCCGCGGCGCTGGCCGCGCGCTTCCGCAGCCTCGTGCTGACCTCCGCGACGCTGGCCCCGGGCGGCGACTTCGGCTACGCCGCCGCGCAACTCGGCTTGCCGCAGCAGGACGCCTGGGAGATCGTGCACCGGTCGCTGGAGAGCCCGTTCGCGCTTGCCACCTCGTTGCGCATCGTCGCGCCGCGCGAGGCGCCGATGCCCGGCACGCCGGAGCACGATCGCGCGCTCGCCGAATCGGTCGCCACGCTGCGCGCGCAGAGCGGACGCAACATCCTGGTGCTGTGCACCTCGCACGCCGCGGTGCGGGCGGTCACCTTCCACCTGCGCGCCCGCGCCCGCGCCGAGCGGTGGACGCTGCTGGTGCAGGGCGACGACGGGCTCGCCCGCAATGTCGTCGAGCGCTTCCGGCTGGTCCGCGGCGCCGTGCTGGTCGGTACCGCGAGCCTGTGGGAAGGTGTCGATCTGCCGGGGGAAGAGTGCGAGGTGGTGGTGATCGCCCGCCTGCCCTTCCCGGTGCCGACCGACCCGATGCTCGAGGCCCGTGCCGAGCAAGAGCAGGAAGCCGGCCGCGATCCGTTCCGCTCGCTGCATCTGCCGCTGGCGTTGCTGCGCTTCGTGCAGGGCGCCGGGCGCCTGCTGCGCCGCACCAGCGACCGGGGCGTCGTGTTCGTCGCCGACAGTCGCATGGTGTCGAAACCGTACGGCGCAAAGTTCCGCCAGGCGCTGGCGGCGCCGGTGACGGTGTGCGCCGACCTGCCCGCCGCGGTCCAGTGCGCGGCGGAGTTCCTGGACGCGCAGCGTGCGGCTGCGCCGCTGGCCCGAGGAGAGGAATGAGCCCGATGCCGTCCGCCGCCGCCGCATCCCCCGGAAAGCCCCTGCGCCTCGACGCCTCCCTCGCGCTCGTGGACGTCATCGAGGTGGCGCGCGGGGCGCGCCGCGTCGAACTGTCCGACGCCGCCCGGCAGCGCATCCTGCGCGGGCGCGCGGTGGTCGACGACCTGGTGGCCTCCGGCGACACCGCGTACGGCATCAACACCGGCTTCGGCGAACTCGCCTCGGTGCGCGTGCCCGCCGACAAGCTGCGCACGCTGCAGGTCAACCTGCTGCGCTCGCACGCCATCGGCACCGGCGACCCGCTCCCGCCCGACGTCGTGCGCGCCATGCTCCTGTTGCGCGCGCACTCGCTCACCGCGGGATTCTCCGGCGTGCGGGCCGAGGTGGTCGAGGCGCTTCTCGGGCTGCTCAACACGGGCGTGACGCCGGTGGTGCCGGCGCGCGGGTCGCTGGGCGCCAGCGGCGACCTCATCCCGCTCGCGCACCTCGCACTCGTGCTGATCGGGGAAGGTGAAGCGGATCACGGCGGGGTGCGGATGCCCGGCGGCGAGGCGCTCTCCCGCGCCGGTCTCACGCCGTTGGTGCTCGCCGAGAAGGAAGGGCTCGCCCTCATCAACGGCACGCAGTACATGACCGCCTATGGCGCGCTGCTGGTGCACGATGTCGAGGGCCTGATGAACTCTGCCGAGTGCGCCGCCGCGCTGAGCGTGGAAGCGCTGAAGGCCTCGCGCGTGCCCTTCGACGAGGCGATCTCGCGCGTGCGCCGGCATCCCGGCCAGATCGCCACCGCCGCGCGCATGCGCGCGCTGCTCGACGACTCGGACATCGCGCGCTCGCACGCCGCCTGTCCGAAGGTGCAGGACCCGTATTCGCTGCGCTGCATTCCGCAGGTGCTCGGCGCCAGCCGCGACGTGCTGACGTTCGTGCGCGGCGTGATCGAGCGCGAGATCGACGCCGTCACCGACAACCCGCTCTGCTTCCCCGCCGGCGAGGCGGGGGAGACCGCGCGGATTCTCTCCGGCGGCAATTTCCACGGTCAATTGCTCGCGCTCGCGCTCGACGCGCTGACGATGGCGGTGGCCGAAGTCGGCAGCATCGCCGAACGCCGCATCTACCGGCTGCTCGATCCGCACACCTCCGGCCTTCCGGCGTTCCTCGCGGTGGACCCCGGCCTCGACAGCGGCCTGATGCTCGCGCAATACCAGGCCGCCGCGCTGGTCGCCGAGAGCCGTATCCTGTGCCATCCTGCTAGCGTCGATTCGATCCCCACGAGCGCCGGCCAGGAAGACCACGTCAGCATGGGCGCGACCGCGGCCTACAAGGCGCGCCAAGTGTGCGACAATACCGTCCTGATCGTCGCGATCGAGTTCCTGTGCGCGGCCCAGGGTCTCGAGTACCAGCGTCCGCTCACCACTTCGGCGCCCCTGGAAGCGGCGTGGCAGCGGGTGCGCGAACTCTCCGCCGCGCTCACCGGCGACCGTGCACTGTCCGATGACCTCGCGCGGCTCGCGGCGGCGGTGCGGGACGGGGAGTTGCGAGGGACGTAGGGTGTCGGCGGGGCTGCGCGGGGACCGGGGCACGGCTTGCCACCTTCTGGCGGGTGCTCTGCGCCGTGCCCCGGTCCCCGCGCCGCCCCGCCGGCGAGCCCCAGGGCCCGCGGCTCCGAGGCCCGCACCACGACACACGAGGAACCCATGACGAACGCCACAGCCCGCGAAGTCCGGGCCCCGCGCGGCACGACGATCACCTGCCTGGGTTGGCAGCAGGAAGCCGCGCTGCGCATGCTGATGAACAACCTCGATCCGGATGTCGCCGAGTTGCCGGAGCAGTTGATCGTGTACGGCGGGAGTGGGAAGGCGGCGCGGAACTGGGAATGTTTCGATGCGATCGTCGCCACCCTGCGGCGGCTGCGCGGGGACGAGACGCTGCTGATCCAGTCGGGCAAACCGGTGGCGGTGTTCACCACGCATGCCGATGCGCCGCGCGTACTCATCGCCAACTCGAACCTGGTGCCGCGGTGGGCGACGTGGGAGGAATTCCGGCGGCTCGAGGCGCTGGGACTCACCATGTTCGGGCAGATGACGGCGGGGTCGTGGATCTACATCGGCACGCAGGGCATCGTGCAGGGGACATTCGAGACGTTCGCGGAGGCGGCGCGCCAGCACTTCTCCACCAACGCGGCGCACGATGACGGCACGCTGGCCGGGCGCTGGGTGCTCACCGCGGGACTCGGCGGCATGGGCGGCGCGCAGCCGCTCGCGGTGACGATGAATGCCGGCGCGTGCCTGGTGGCGGAGGTCGACGCGCATCGCATCCAGCGGCGGCTGGAAACCGGCTACCTTGATCGCGCGGCGCGCAGCGTCGAGGAGGGCATCGCGCAAGTGCGCGAGGCCGCGGCGCGGCGCGAGGCGGTGTCGATCGCGGTGGAGGCGAACGCAGCGGATGTCTTCGAACGTCTCGCCGCGGACAGCGCGCCGCCCCCCGACCTTGTCACCGACCAGACCAGCGCCCACGACATGCTGCACGGATACGTGCCCGCCGGCCTCACTTTCGAGGCCGCGCTGGCACTGCGCGCGGCCGACCCCGACGCCTATCTGGAGCGCGCGCGTTCGACGGTCGCCCGCCACGTGAAGGCGATGCTGCGGCTGCGCGAGCGCGGCGCGCATGTCTTCGACTACGGCAACAACATCCGCGGCGCGGCGCGCGAGGCAGGTGTCGAGAACGCGTTCGACTTCCCCGGCTTCGTCCCGGCGTACATCCGTCCGCTGTTCTGCCGCGGCAAGGGCCCGTTCCGCTGGGTCGCGCTCTCCGGCGACCCCGCCGACATCGCGCGCACCGACCGCGCCCTGCTCGAGGAATTCCCCGACGATCCGGTGCTGCAGCGCTGGCTGCCGCTGGCCGCCGCGCGGGTGCAGCAGCAGGGACTGCCGGCGCGCATCTGCTGGCTCGGGTACCGCGAGCGCGACCGCGCCGGCGAACTCTTCAACCAACTCGTCGCGCGCGGCGAGGTATCCGCGCCTCTGGTGATCGGGCGCGATCATCTCGACGCCGGCTCGGTGGCCTCGCCCTTCCGCGAGACCGAGGCGATGCGCGATGGCTCCGACGCCATCTCCGACTGGCCGCTGCTCAACGCACTGGTGAGCACCGCGTCCGGCGCCACGTGGGTCTCGCTGCATCACGGCGGCGGTGTGGGCATCGGTAACTCGCAGCATGCCGGGCTGGTCATCGTCGCCGATGGCACACCGGAAGCGTCGGCGCGGCTCAAGCGCGTGCTCACCAACGATCCGGGCATGGGCGTCGCGCGGCATGCGGACGCAGGTTATGAGGAGGCAATCGCGTGCGCACGCGACACCGGGCTCGACATCCCGATGGTGACGCCGCGCGGGTAGCGGCGACATCCGGCCGGCCGGCGAATGCCGCCACCGG
>JBKJUD010000057.1:0-5366 GCA_046590735.1 Candidatus Eiseniibacteriota bacterium
TTTCGCGCGAGCCGTGCCCCGCTGCCCACCCGCCCACCCGGAGGATGCCGTCCATGTCCGCAGCCTCACCACCGCCGCTGACCGCGCGGCCCGCGTGGCAGGCTCTCGCCGCGCACGCCGCCCGCCTCCAACCGCTGCACCTGCGCGCGCTGTTCGCCGGCGATCCCGGCCGCGGCGAGCGCCTGGTGGCCGAGGCCGCGGGCGTCTATCTCGACTACTCCAAGAACCGCGTCACCGGCGAGACCCTCGGCCTGCTGTGTGCCCTCGCGACGGAATGCCGCCTGCGCGCGCACATCGACGCGATGTTCGGCGGCGCGCACCTCAACGTCACCGAGGACCGCGCCGTGCTCCACGTCGCGCTGCGCGCGCCACGCTCCGCGTCGATCGTGACCGATGGGGAAGACGTCGTGCCCGGAGTGCACGCGGTGCTCGACAAGATGGCGGCCTTCAGCGATCGCGTGCGCGGGGGCGCGTGGACCGGCCACACCGGCAAGCGCATCCGCACCATCGTCAACATCGGCATCGGCGGCTCGGATCTCGGGCCGGTGATGGCCTACGAGGCGCTGCGCCACTACGCACAGCGCGACCTCGCCGTGCGTTTCGTCTCCAATGTGGACGGCACCGACTTCGCCGAGACCACCCGCGACCTCGATCCCGCCGAGACCCTGTTCATCATCGCCTCGAAGACCTTCACGACGCTGGAGACCATGACCAACGCGCGGACGGCGCGCGTCTGGGCGCTGGCGGCGCTGGGCGACGAGGCCGCGGTGGCGAAGCACTTCGTCGCCGTGTCGACCAACGCGCGCGAGGTCGCCGCCTTCGGTATCGACACCGCCAACATGTTCGGCTTCTGGGACTGGGTCGGCGGGCGCTATTCCCTGGATGCGTCGATTGGGCTCTCGACCATGCTGGCGATCGGCCCGGCGCGCTTCGGCGAACTGCTCGCGGGGTTCCACGCGATGGACGAACACTTCCGCACCGCGCCCTTCGCGGTCAACCTGCCGGCGCTGCACGGCCTGCTGACGGTGTGGAACACCAACTTCCTCGGCGCCACCAGCGTTGCGGTGCTGCCCTACGACCAGTACCTCACGCGCTTCCCGGCGTACCTGCAGCAGTTGACGATGGAGAGCAACGGCAAGCGGGTGACGCGCGGCGGCGTGCCGGTGGACTACAGCACCGGCCCGGTGTACTGGGGAGAGCCGGGCACCAACGGCCAGCATTCCTTCTACCAGCTGCTGCACCAGGGGACCGCGATCATTCCCTGCGACTTCCTCGCCTTCGCACACAGTCTCAACTTGCTCGGCACGCACCACGACCTGTTGCAGGCGAACGTGTTCGCGCAGGCCGAGGCGCTGGCCTTCGGCAAGTCCGCGGAGGAGGTGGCGGCGGAAGGCGCGCCGGCGTGGCTGGTGCCGCACCGTACCTTTCCCGGCAACCGGCCCTCGAACACGCTGATGCTGGAGCGGCTCACCCCGTTTGCGCTGGGCACGCTGGTGGCGTTCTACGAACACAGCGTGTTCACCCAGGGCGCGATCTGGGACATCGACTCGTTCGACCAGTGGGGCGTGGAACTGGGCAAGGTGCTGGCGCAACGCATCGTGCCGGAGCTCGACGCAGCGGTGGCGGAACCCTCACTCGCGCACGACAGTTCGACCAACGCGCTGATCCGGCGTTATCGCCGGATGCGGGACGGCGCGCCGGCGTAGGTCCCGGCGGCCGCGCTCACACCTTGTAGCGGAACTCCTTGGCGCGCTCCGGATCGCGCCGCGGACACTCGGCGCACATCGCATCGAGGTAGTCGTAGGCGTAGACCAGCCCCTTCTGGGTCGCCGTCTGCCGCACCAGTTGCTCGGGGAAGATCTGCGCCTCACCCAGCCTCTCGGTGATGCCGGCGCGCTCGAGGACGCCATACAGCTCGGGCCGCACGCCGACCAGCAGCACCTTGACGCCGCGGTCCTCCAGCGCCTGCAGGAGCTCGAGCAGCATGTGCATGCCGACCGCGTCCGGGCTGCGCACCCGCTTCACGCGCAGCACGATGACCCGGGTTTCCTCGGTGATGCGGGCGTCCATCTGTGCGATCAGCTTCTCCAGCCGTGGTGCGGCGCCGAAGAACATCTCACCCTCGAGCCCGTAGATCAGGATGCGGTCGCACGAGGGGTCGCCCGGTCCCCGTTCGCCGATCACGCCGTCCTCCGACACCACGAACTCCGTGAGCAGCATCCGGCCGGCGCGCGGCACCGTCAGCATGAACGACATGAACACGCCGATGAGCACGCAGAACTCGATGCTGATGCCCACCGCGGCGATCGCCGTCGCGGCGATGATCAGCCGGTCGAACTGCGACACCTGCAGGTGGAAGCGCAGGGTCTTCCAGTCCACCATCCGCCACGAGAAGACGATCAGGATGCCCGCCATCGCCGGCTTCGGGATGAAGCGCGCGTAGGGCGCGAACAGCATCATGATCCCCGCCACCGCCACAGCGCTGATCACCCCGGACCACTGGGTCTGTCCGCCGGCTTGCTGGTTGACGGTCGAGCGCGTCAGCGAGCCCGAGCCCGGGAAGCACTGGAAGAACGAGCCGGTCAGGTTCGCCAATCCCTCGGACAGGCACTGCTGGTTGAGATCGATCCGCTGGCGGGTCTGCACGGCGATCGCCTTGGCCATCGAAATCGCCTCGAGCAGCCCCAGGGTGGCGATCGCCAGCGCGCTGGTCGAGAGGTGCTGCAGGTACTCGGTGTGGAAATTCGGCACCGCGAACCGTGGCAACTGTCCCGGGATCTGGCCGACGACCTTGACGCCCGCCCTCTCGAATCCCAGCAAGGCGCTGATCGCCGACATCAGGATCACGGTGATCAGCAGGTCCGGCAGCAGCGGCATGCGCACGCGGCCCTTCACCCATCGCAGCGCCAGCATCATGACCATGGTGGTGAGGCCGATCACCAGCGAGGGCATGTGGATGTTGCCGCCCTGCGTCATGGTATGCCAGAACCGTACCATGAACAGGTCATGGGGGCTGCCCATCGCCCGCAAGCCGAGCAGGTTCTTCATCTGGTCGAGCGGCAGCAGGATACCGGCGCCGAGCGTGAAGCCGAGGATGACCGAATGGGAGATGAAGCGCGTCAGGTCGCCGAGCCGGAAGAGGGTGATGCCACACTGGATGCAGCCGACCATGAACGATAGCAGGATGGCGCCGTCCAGCCGCTGGTCGGCCGGCAGCACGATGATCGCGCTGAGCAACGCGATCGAGATTGCATTGGTGGGACCATTGATCAACTGGCGCGACGAATCGAACAGGGCGCCGACCGCTGTCATCACAATCGCGGTGTAGAGGCCGTATTCCGGGGGCAGCCCGGCGACGATCGCGTACGCCATCGCCTGCGGCACCGCCACGGTCGCTACCGTCAGACCCGCGACCATGTCGCCGCGGAAGCGTTCGCTGTTGTAGCGGCGTGCCGCATAGATCGCCGGGATGCGGCGATAGATCCAGCGGACGATCAGCGACGGCTGAACGCCGGACCCCGCGTCGTCGGGCGGACGCGCGGGCGCGGAGGGCTGCGGCATGGAGTAGTCGGTCCTCCACCAGTGGAGCGAACTGGCGCATCGGCTCGGCCGTGACTGCGCGGCGCGCGGGCGTGGCGCCAGCCGCGCGGACGATGAAGCTACTTGATCGGCAGCACAAGTTCTAGTATTGAGCCGCCGCCAGGCTGGGCGCGCGTCACGAAGGGTTACATCGCGCCCGCCAGGGGCGGGATCGGTCCGCGCGGCCTCGCCGAGGCTGGGCCGTGCGGGAGCCGAATCGCTTGTTCTGGGCCGCCGGACCCGCTATCCTGACGGGACGGGGGAACTGTACCCCACACCCGGCCGCGCCGCCGCCCGCTAACCACTCGCCGCCGCGCGCCGCTCTTCTGTCCTCACGAGGTGAATCATCGACACGACGCTCACCGTCGCTGCCACGCCGGCACCGCCCGGCAAGTTGAAGTTCAGCCAGGCCTCCGAATTCCAGGTCGAACTGCGCCGCCGGGTCGACGAGTACTTCCGCACCACCGGGTTTCGTCCCCGCGACTGTCCCCAGATGTACGTCAAGATGGCCGTGCTCTTCGTCTCCTTCGCCGCGGTGTACATCGCGCTGGTGTTCTTCGCGCGGACCTGGTGGCAGGCGGTGCCGCTCGCCTTGTTGATGGGTGGCGTCACCGCCCTGATCGGGCTCAACGTGCAGCACGATGGCAGCCACGACGCGTACTCGAATGCGCGCTGGCTGAACAAGGCCATGGCGCTCAGCCTCGACTTCATCGGCGCCAGCTCGTACTTCTGGCGCGGCAAGCACGTGGTCTTCCATCATACCTACACCAACATCGCCGGCCACGACGGCGACATCGACATCGGGTCCTTCGGACGGCTCTCGCCGCACCAGCGCCATTTCGCCGTGCACCGGTTCCAGCACATCTACATGTGGGCGCTGTACGGGCTGATGACGATCCGCTGGCAACTCTACGGCGACTTCCGCAACGTGGTCGTCGGCAAGGTCGGCATCCACCGCTTTCCGCGTCCCAAGCGCTGGGACCTGGTGACGTTCATCGCCGGCAAGGTGTGGTTCCTCGCGCTGGCGTTCGGCCTGCCGCTGTTCTTCCACTCCTTCGGCGCCGTGCTGTTGTTCTATGCCGTGGCTGCCGGGGTGGTCGGCTTGATGCTGAGCGTGGTGTTCCAGCTTGCCCACTGTGTCGAGCAGGCCGCGTTTCCGGTGCCCTCGGTCGAGAGTGGCAAGATGGAGACGGCCTGGGCGGTGCACCAGGTGGAATCCAGCGTCGACTTCGCGCGCGGCAACCCTGTCGTGGCGTGGCTGCTCGGCGGACTCAACTTCCAGATCGAGCACCACCTGTTCCCGCGCATCTCGCACATTCACTACCCGGCGATCTCGAAGGTCGTCGAGGCCACCTGCCAGGACTTCGGCGTGCGGTACGCGGAGCACCGCACCTTCCGCGCCGGCCTGGTGTCGCACTACCGGCTCTTGCGCCGGCTCGGGATGCCCGCCGCCGCGGCGTAGTCGCGCCGCACGGGAAGAACCTGGCGGGCGGATGCCGCACACCCGCCAGGCATGGGAGTAGTCGCGCCCCTAGAGGCGCGTTGCGTCGTCGAGCGCCCGCAGGGCCTCGCCGCGGTCGAAGTCCCCGAGCCCCCGCGCCACCTCGCGGTACTGCCGCGTGAGTGATTCCTCGCCGCCCACCGGACGCGCCAGCGACGTCAGCACGAGACGCTGCTCGAAGTCCGAGCGCATCGATGCCACGATGTCGAGCGCGCTGTGCAACGCCGTGGCCTCGAGCGGCGCGGCCTCGAGCAGCGACACCAACGCGGCGCGGCGCTCGAAATCC
>JBKJUD010000108.1:0-4570 GCA_046590735.1 Candidatus Eiseniibacteriota bacterium
AAGTTCGCCAACTCCGGCGCCGATCCCTTCACCCAGGCGAGCCTGCAGACCGAGCTGTTCGACGGGCCCTTCGCCACCGGGACGATGGCGCAGTACTACAAGGAAATCTCCTACGGCGCGCTGACGCTCAATGGCACGGTGAACAACTGGGTGACGGTGGCCAACAACGACACCTACTACGAGGGTGGCGTGAACGGGCTCACCCCGGGCGCCGCGCACACCGGCGGCTTCATCCGCGAGATCCTCACCGCGAAGGACGCCACCGTGAACTTCGCGCTGTACGACAACGACGGGCCCGACGGCGTGCCCAACTCCGGCGACGATGACGGCTACGTCGACTTCATCGGCATCGTGCATCCCGAGATCGGCGGCGAGTGCGGCAACTCGAACATCTGGTCGCACCGCTGGAAGCTGTCGAACTGGGTGGCCGACGGCGGCGCCTTCACCACCGACGACGCAAAGGCCGGCGGCGGCTTCATCCGCGTCGACGACTACACCATCATGCCCGGCCGCTCCTGCGGCGGCGGGATGATCGAGATCGGCGTGTTCTGCCACGAGTTCGGGCACGCCTTCGGCCTGCCTGACCTGTACGACACAAACGGCGGCTCGGAAGGCGTGGGCCACTGGTGCCTGATGGGCGCCGGCAACTGGAACTCGCCGGCGCACCCCGCGCACATGTCGGCGTGGGCGAAGGCGTATCTCGGCTGGATCATCCCGGGCAACATCGCCACCAACCGGTACAACTGGCCGTTGTCGTCCTCGACCACCTCGCCGTCGGCGTTTCGCATCTGGGACAACGGCACGGTGGGCACGCAGTACTTCATGGTGGAGAACCGGACAGCGGAAGGCTTCGACGACCAGATCCACAAGGCCGGCGTGTTGATCTGGCACGTGGACGAAACCATCGGCAGTTTTGGCAGCAACAACGTCAACAACGACGAGGCGCATCCGCGGCTCGACCTCGAGTGCGCCGACCAGACGCTGGCCGACCACATCGCGAATCACGACGGGCTGGCCGCCGGCACGAATCGCGGCGACACCGGCGACCCGTTCTGCGACGGCAAGACGTTCGGCACCGGGACGACGCCGAGCAGCAAGTCGTACTCGGGCTCGAACACCAGCGTGCAGGTGACCAACATCAGCGGCTGCGGCACGCGCTCGGCGAAGGCGGACTTGCTGGTCGGGCAGTTGGAGGGCACCAACAACATCTGCATGCGCGACTGCGGCGCCGATGCCTGCGGCGAGCCGAGCCCGTGCAATGTCTACTGGGAAAGCCCCGAGGTGTACATCGACAACAACGGTGATGGCATCCAGGACCCGCCGGCGTTGATGATTCCCAACCTGCTCTACGCGCGGGTGCGCAACGTCGGCACCGGCAACGCGAACAACGTGTCGACGTCGTTCTACCTGGCGGATCCGACGATCGGGCTCAACTTCCCGTCGAACGGCACGCTGATCGGCACGCAGGTGCTGCCGGTGATCGGGCCGGGCGCGTCGGTGGTCGCGGGGGTGAGCTGGACGCCGCCGACTCCGCCGCCATCGCTCGATCATTACTGCCTCGGCGTCATCGCCACCAATGCGCTCGACGGGCAAAGCTCGGAGAACGCGAAGGAGGACGACAACGTCGCGCAGATCAACGTCTACGCGCTGTATGCGCGGGCCGGGGACGCAGTGCCGGTGAGTGCGCCGCAGGGCGTGGCGCGCACGGCGGCGACCGCGTTCGATACCACCGAGACCGTGCGCGTCTGCAACAACACGCGGCAGACCTGCCAGATCGTCGTGAAGATCGGACATCCGCCGAACTTCGATGACGCCATCATTCCGGTGGGGTGGACCGTCAACATCGTGCCCGCCAGCGTGGTGTTGGAGCCCGGCAAGTGCGCCACCGTGCAGGTGCGGATCCACAAGGACGCCGCGGTGCACGGCGACTTCGCCTATGTTCCGCTCACCGGCATGTGCGGCGAGACACCCTTGGGTGGCGTCACCAAGAGCTACTACATCGACAACGTGAAGCCGAAGTCGCCGTGCGGATTCTCGGCGTCGTTGACGCCGGTGGGCGACTTCCTGCCCGGCGACAACGCGGTCACGCTGCGCTGGACCGACAGCTTCTTCGACGTGTTCGGCTTCGACGAGCGCGTCGAGCGCTGGCGGATCTATCGCGGGACCTCGGCCGGGTTCGTGCCGACGCTCGCCAATCGGATCGCCGAGACCTGCATCGACCAGGACCCGACGACCACCGCCTACGAGTTCCTCACCGCGGCGCCGACCGATCCCCTCAACACCTGGTACAAGATGGTGGCGGTGGACCGGGCCGGCAACGTGTCCGATACCTGCGAGACGAAGCTTGTCGTGCAGTACACGGGCATCGGCGACCCGTCGGGCCGCGCGGTGCATCCGGACATGACGGCGTACCCGAACCCGTTCTCGGGTGCGACGTCGATCCGCTACTCGCTCCCGGTGCCGGCCGACGTCGAACTCGCGGTGTTCGGGCTGACTGGGCGGCTGGTCACGCGCCTCGTGTTGCAGCCGCAGACGGCGGGCGGACACGAGGTCGTGTGGAACGGCACCGACGCCCAGGGTACGAAGGTGCCGGCGGGCAAGTATGTCGTGCGACTGATCGCCGGGGACCAGCGCGTGTCGCAACGCGTGACGATCCTGCGCTAGTGTCGCTGCCGGGGGAGGGGGCGCGGTTGCCTCCTCCCCTTCGCGCGCTCAGTCCTGGAGCGTGCGTTCGAGGTAGAGCGCGTTGGCGAACGGATTCGCGCAGTACGGCGGGATGTCGACGAAGCCCAGCGAGCGGTACAGCGCGACCGCTTCCAGCATCGTGTCGAGCGTGTCGAGGCGCATGGCGCGATAGCCCGCCTCGCGCGCGCCGTCGAGGAGCGCGACGGCGAGCGCGCGGCCCAGGCCGGTGCCGCGGGCGGCGGGGGCGACGTAGACGCGCTTCATCTCGCAGATGTCGCCCTCGAGCGGGCGCAGCGCGCCGCACCCGACCGGCGCGCCCGCGAGTTCGGCGAGAAACAGCCGGCCGTGCGGCGGCGCGTACTTGCCCGGCAGCGTGGCGAGTTCGTCGTCAAAGCCCTGGAAGCACAGGTCGATGCCGGTGCCCGCCTCGTAGGCGCGGAAGAGCGTGCGGACGGTGTCGAGGTCGGCGGCGAGCGCGGGGCGGATGACCAGCGGGCTCGCAGCGCCGCGGCCGGCGACGGCGCTGCGGCGTTCCATGAGCACGGTGTCGCGCCAGACGCCGTGCAGGCGGGCGATGTGTTGGCGCGTGCCGACGACGCGGAAGCCGGCGCGCGCGTGCAGGGCGAGGCTGGAGGCGTTGTCGGCGAGGATGGTGGCTTGGAGGGTCCAGACGCCGGCCGCGTCGGCGGCGGCGATCAGTGCGTCGAGCAGCGCGCGGCCCACGCCGGCGCCGCGGGCGGTCGCCGCGACGTAGACCGCGACCTCGGCGACGCCTCGGTACGCGGCGCGGGTCGAGGTGGGGGAGAGCGCGGCCCAGCCGACGATGGCGTTGTCGTGCCGGGCGACCAGCCGCCCGGGCGCCAGGCGGGTCACGTCGAACAGGTCCCACGTCGGGGGCTGCGTCTCGAACGTGGCGAAGCCGGTGGCGATGCCTTCGGCGTAGATCGTGGCGACGGCGGGCCAGTCGGCCGCGGTCATCGGGTCGATCGTGCGCGTCATCGTGCGTGCCCCGGCGCGCGCGCCGGCGATGTCGTGCGGCAGTGGTAGTCGCGCAGGGCCATACAGGGACTCCCGGGGATTCCTGTGAGGGAATGTCGGAGGGGGATCGTATGGTCGCAGGTCCGCGGCGCCGCTGCGGACCCGCGCTCCCACCCTCGGACACGTTGCGCCATGCGCTTTCTGCACACCGCCGACTGGCATCTCGGCCGCACGCTCCGCCAGCACTCGCTGCTGGCGGACCAGGCGCACCTGCTCGACCAGTTCGTCGCCTTGGCGGCCGACGCGCGCCCCGACGCCATCCTGCTCGCCGGCGACATCTACGATCGCGCGATCCCGCCGCCCGGCGCGGTGGCGCTGCTCGACGACACGCTCGAGCGGCTCGCGGCCACCGGCATCCAGGTCATCGCCATCGCCGGGAATCACGATAGCCCCGAGCGCCTCGGCTTCGGGAGCCGCCTTTTCGCGCGCGGGGGGGTCCACCTCGCGGGCACCCTGTCGGCGTCGCTGGTGCGGGTACCGCTGGCGGACGGGCACGGCCCGGTGCACGTCGTCGCCGTTCCGTATGCGGAGCCCGCCGTGGTGCGCCAGGCGCTCGGACGCGACGATCTGGCCTCTCACGATGACGCGATGGCCGCGCTGTGCGACCTCGCGCGGGCCGGGACGCCACCGGGCGCGCGGCAGGTGCTGGTCGCGCACGCGTTCGTCGCCGGAGGCGAGGAGAGCGAGTCGGAGCGCCCGCTGAATGTCGGCGGAAGCGGGATGGTGGACGCGGCGCGGTTCACCGGCTTCGCCTACGTCGCGCTCGGGCACCTGCACCGGCCGCAGCACGCCGGCGGGCCGCACATCCGCTACAGCGGTTCGCTGATGAAGTACTCGGCGAGCGAGG
>JBKJUD010000203.1:0-3157 GCA_046590735.1 Candidatus Eiseniibacteriota bacterium
TGATGCACCCGCGGCAGGACGGCGCGGCGCGCATGAAGTACTTCGCGCTGGCCCGCAAGCACGGCCTGCTCGTCACTGGCGGCTCGGACTTCCACGGCAAGCGCACGCCGAACTACAGCATCGGCATGTGCAAGGTGCCGGCGAGCGTGTACGACGCGGTGCGCGCGGTGGCCGCCGGCCAGCCGCGCACGACGGTCCCGCTCGGCCTCTGATGCCACGCGGCCGCCTGCGCTCGACGCTGCGCCCGGCGGAGCGCGTGGCGTACGGCGGCTTGCTGGCCGCGGTGGCGGCGGCCGCCGGTTTCGCGCTCGCCGGCGTTCCGAACGTGGAACTGGTGACGCTGGTGGTGTGCGTCAGCGGTGTCCTCTACGGCCCCGGCGTGGGCGTGGTGGTGGGCGCGCTGGGGGAAGCGATCTTCTCGCTGGCCAATCCGCTCGGTCCCGCGCCGCCGATGATCCTCCTGGGCCAGGTGGCGGGGATGAGCCTTGCGGGTGTGCTGGGCGGGTGGATGGGCGGCGTGTCGGTCCCCCGCGCGCGCGCGCTGTCGGCGATCGCCTGGGGGGGGCTGGGTGTGCTGGTGACCTTGCTCTTTCATCTGATCACCGATGCGACCTACGCGCTGATGGCGCGCCTCACCTGGGCCTACATCCTCGCGGGCATTCCGTTCTACGTCGTGCACCTGGTCACCAACGCCGCACTGTTCGCCGTGGCGCTGCCGATGGTGCTGGAGGCCGCGCAGGCACGGCTCGGGCGACCGCCCGGCGGGGGAGTGGCGTGAGGGGGCGAATCCCGCGCGGCGCGCGCGTCGCGGTGACGTGCCTGGCCCTCGTCCTCGGCGCCGTTCCCGCGCACGCGGCGCCGCCCGGCGTCGCGGCGCGCGCGGCTGCCGCCGACACCGCTCGTCTCGCCGCCTCCACGGCCGACTCCGCCGCCGTCCGGCTCCCGGTTCGACGCGATCTCCCGGTGACCGGCCGTGCTCCCGTCGACACGCTCGCGCCCCGCGTGCAACCCGCGCCGCGTTCCCCCGCCCGCCCGGCGCCGGCGCAGGCCGAGCCCTCGCTGCTCGACGGCCACGATCTCGCGGGGGCGCTCGCCCAGCGTGCGCCGTGGCTGCTCGCCGGCGCGCCGGTCCCCGGTGGCTGGCGCGGCCTCGCATTTCCCGGTTGCTCGCCGGCGCAGGAGCCGCTCGCGCTGGCGGGCCTCGCGTGGCGCGATCCCCTGGAGGCCGGTGCCGACGCCTCGACCATGGCGCTGTGGCCCTGGCACCTCGAGGCCGGCGCCCGCGGCGTGACGGCGCGCACGACCCTCTCGGCGACGGTGCCCTCCCGCTCGCTGATCGGCTACGAGGCGGCCAGCGACGGGGCCCGCGACCTGCGCGCGGCGGTCAGCGGCCGCATCTTCGGCGATGCCGATGTTGTCGGCTGGCTCACCGCCAGCGACGCCGACCGCCGCGTTGACGGCGGGGCGCGCATCGAGGATCGCACGGAAGTCCTGCAACTCGGCCGCCCCTTGGGCGCACGCGCCCGCGTGGTGCTGACGCTGCTCAACCTGCCCAGCCTGCGCGAACGCGCCGCGCTCGTCGATCGCGGGGACGGCGCCGGCACGGTGGCGGTCGCGGTGCTGACGCGCCGCCGTCCGCGCGTGCTCGACGCAACCTGGACCCGGCGTGACTCGGCCGCCGACTCCGCGCGCGTGTCGCTGACCTGGACGACGGCGCGCACCGATGTCGAAGGCGTCCTCGGTGGGGCGGCGTGGTCCGAAGCGGCCAACGCCGGCGTGGTGCGCGCGGCGGCCCAGACGACGCGCGGCGCGCTATGGGTCGAAGGCGCGCTGCAGCGCGAAACCCTCGGGTATCGCGCCACCGCGCCCACGGCGAAGCCCGACGTCCCTCTCGTCGTGCTGGCCGACACCTCGCGTGCCCGCGGCGCCGCGGAGTGCACGGCGGGCGTCGGCGGCGTGCTCCCTGCCGGCGGCGCCTGGCGTGCCGGCGCCCGCGTGCATGTGCCGGGGCCCGGCGCGATCTTCCTCGATCCGGTCGCGGAGCTGCGCATCGGCGCGCGCGAGGGCTGGTCGCTGCAGGCCTCGTGGGAGGGCCGCTCCACCGCGCCGACACTGCTCGAGCCGGTCCGCCGCGTGAGCGAGGTGATCGCCGCGCGCGCCGGCGATTCCGCGGTCGAGCGCTCGCTCACCGGCCGCGCCGGGGTGACGTACGCCCGCGCGCGAGGCGTGATCCGCGTCGATGGCTTCCACGTCACCGACGGGGCGCTCCCGATGCGCGACGCACCGCCCTTCGATGCCGAACTCGCGGTGCGCCGCGCGACCCAGCGCGTGAGCCTGCAGGGCGCGATCGCCGCACTGGATCTCCGCCTCTCGCCAGCGCTGCGCACGGCGGCGCGGGGCGTCCTGCTACTCGCGGGCGACGGTGTCCTCGCGGACGCCGAACGCCCGCGCACCGCCGCCGCCTGGACCACCACGTGGGCCGGGCGGTGTGTGGGCGTCGACTGCTCGCTGGGCTCGACGCTGGCGCTGACCGCGCGGACACCCAGTCGTGTCGCTGCGAACCTGGTTCCCGCCACGGCGCAGTGGGATGCCGTGCTGGCGGTGCATCTGTCGGGCGCGTGGGTGGTGGTGCGCGGCGAGAATCTGGCCGGCCGGCCGCTGGGCCCGGCCTCGGCGCCCTTCTCCACCACACCGCGGCTCATGGCCGGCGTCTTGCTCAGCCTGCTCGACTAGCTGCCGGCTCGCCGAGGGCGCGCCGCAGTCGCGGTGCGCGGTGAGACGTCGGCGGCATGCTGCGGTGCGGTCGCGTCCGCCGTGCATCCGCCGCGCGGGCGCGCAGCGGGGGTGAGGGGAGGGGTGGTGACGGATGCGGAGCGGCGCGCACTGCGTGCCCTGATGGCGTTCCTGCTGGTGGGACAGGCCCTGGTGACCGCGCGGCACCACTGGCCCCGCTTCCTTCCCGATGTCCTGCGCGCCTCCCGCGACGCCGCCGCGCCCGCGATCGCCTCGGCAGCGTCCCCCGCGGCCCCCGCGCCCTCGACCCCCGCGCCCGCGGCCGTCGCGCCACCTCCGTCGCACGCCGCCCGCTCCGATCCTGCCCCCCACGCCCTCGACATCAACCGCGCCGACGCCACCAGTTGGTGTGCCCTGCCCGGCA
>JBKJUD010000292.1:0-3364 GCA_046590735.1 Candidatus Eiseniibacteriota bacterium
ACAGGTACCCGTCGACCAGCAGCAGCGCGGCCAGCGGCACGACGATCCGGAGGATCGCCGAGGCCGGCAGCACCCCGCCACTCACCGCCAGGAGCAGGCCGGCGATCAGCAGCGCGCCGATGGGCGTGCGCGGTGGCGGCCCCGCGTCCTCGCCCTCCCCGAGGGGAGGAGTGGCGCCCGGTGTCGGCTCGGTCATCGGATGAAGTGCCGCGACGACGCACGCACGTCCCGGCCCACCCTGCAGGGGGTGGCGGGTCGCGCGACGCGGTCTACCGGTACTGGTCGCTCACGAACGGCAGCAGCGCGATGATCCGCGCCCGCTTCACGGCGATGGTGATCTGGCTCTGGTGACGCGAGCAGGTGCCGGAGATCCGCCGCGGCACGATCTTGCCGCGGTCGGTGATGAAGCGCGCCAGCCGCTTGTCTTCCTTGTAATCGATGCGGTTGACCTTCTCCAGGCACAGCTTGCAGAACTTCCGCTTGATGACCTTGGGGGCCTTCTTCTCACGCGGCATCTGTTTGGACTCTCCTGATTCGTCTGCAACCGGGCGGGCGCGCTCGCGCGCGGCGTCCTGTCAGTGTTGCACCGTCGGCCGGCCCGCCGTTCAGAACGGCAGGTCGCCCTCGATGTAGTGCGGACCGTCACCCTCGTGGCCGCCGGGACCCGCGGGTTCGCGGGAATCGGCAGCGGATGACGCTTCGTGTTCCGGTTTCTCGCGCGCGTCGAGGAACTGCACGCGGTCGGCGCGCACCTCGAGCACCTTGCGCGGCTTGCCGTCCTTCCCTGTCCACGAGCGGCTATGGAGGCGGCCCTCGACGAGCACCGCGCTGCCCGTGAGCAGGTGTTCCTTCACCACCTCCGCGGTGCGCCCGAAGACGCTGATCGCGACGTAGGTGGTGCTTTCCGTCCACTCGCCGCCGCTGTCCTGCACGCGGCGGTTCTGGGCGACCGTGAAGCTGGCGACCGCCGTCCCCGCTGGCGAAAAGCGCAGCTCGGGATCGCGGACCAGCCGGCCCGCCAGCAGGACCTTGTTCAGTTCAGGGACGCGGACGGGCTGCATGGCGGCGCATCGGGACGGCTAGTTCTCGATGATCACCGAGGAAGAGCCTTCGACGATCACCGGTGGGGGCTCGTCCTCTTCCTGGATCACCGTCATGTGGCGGAGAATCATCTCATCGAGCTTCAGGCGATGGTCGATCTCCTTGAGCACGATCGGGTCCGCGGTGAAGCGGATCATCACGTAGATGCCATCGCGGCGCCGGTTGATCTCGTACGCCAGCTTGCGCCGTCCCCACTTCTGGACGTCGCGGATTTCCCCGTCGGCCGCCGTCACGATCGCCGAGAACTTGTCGATGCGCTCGGTGGTCTTGGCCTCATCCGCGGTCGAATCGATGATGACCACGGTTTCGTATTCGCGCTTCAGAGCTGTCACCTCCTCATGGCACACCCATCACAGTCTAGAACGACGTGGACCGTGATCCGTCCCCGTCGCCAGCGACGTCGCGGTCGCTGCGCGGCTCTCCCGAGCCGTCCAGCAGGTCGACACCGTTGTACGAATTCATCGCTGCCTCGGCGCCGCTGCGGATGTACAGCTCCACGCAGTCGGCGGCACGCGCCACGACTTCCTGCACCCGCGGGAGTTCTTCCGCCGGGAATTCGCCGAGCACGTACTCGACGAGATCGTCCGGCATGTCCCCGCGTCCTACCCCCACGCGCAAGCGCGGTACCCTGTTGTGTCCCGCCGCCGCCAGCACCGAGGCGAGCCCGTTGTGCCCTGCATCGCTGCCCTGCGTGCGCAGCCGCAGCGTGCCCAGCGGCAAGTACACTTCGTCGGTGACCGCCAGCAGGTCGTCCGGCGTGCCGCCGAAGACGGACAGCGCCTCGCGCACGGCATCGCCACTGCGGTTCATGTACGTGGCCGGCCAGATCAGCGCCACCTCGGCGCCGGCCAGCTCGCAGCGCACCGCGCCGGCGTGCTCGAGCGTCTCGCGGCGCACCTGCGTCGCGCGCCCGGCCAGCGCGTCCACCACCTGGAACCCGACGTTATGCCGGGTCGCCGCGTATTTCTGTCCCGGGTTGCCCAGGCCCACCACCAGGATCACGTGTTACACACCTCGCCGTGACAGCCCGCGCGCGGCCCGCGCGATCGGCGACCGCGCGCGACCCGGCATGGCTATTCGTCAGCCTTCTTCTTGGCGACCACTTCCGGTTCCTTCGCATCCGCCGCGCCCTCGGCCGGCTCCGGCGCGGCCGTCGGCGGCACGATGTGCACGATGACGATGTCGGGATCGGTGAGCATGGTGACGCCGACGATCTCGAGGTCGCGCGCGTGCACCACGTCGCCGACCATCATCGCGGAGACGTCGTACTCGACCGTGCTGGGGATCGCCGTCGGCAATCCCTCGACCTCGACTTCGCGGTTCGGGAAGTCCATGACGCCGCCGTAGTCCTTCACACCGATCGCCAGCCCGGTCAGGTGCACGGGGATGGCGCGGTGAATCGTCTCGGTCAGCGAGATGCGCTGGAAGTCGACGTGCTGGACGCGGCCGCTGATCGGCTCGCGCTGCAGCTCGCGGACGATCGAGGTCGTCTTCGCACCGTCGCCGAGGTCGAGCTCGAGGATCAGGTTACCGCGCCCGATCGAGAGCACCTGGTCGAAGCGCTTCGCGTTGACGGTGAGCAGGACGGGGTCGTTGCCGAGACCGTACAGCACCGCCGGGACGTTGCCGGCAAAGCGGGACTGGCGCGCCGGCCCCTTGCCGGTGCCGGTCCGCGTGGTCGTTTCCAGTGCGACGATTGCCATGGTGTTCTCCTACTGACTGTGTCGGTGCGCCGCCCGCTCGCTTACACGAACAGCGAGGACAGCGACTTCTCCTCGTGGATCCGCAGCACCGCCTCGCCGAGCAACGACGCGATCGAGAGCACGCGGATCTTGCCCGGCAGCAGCGCGGTGTGGGGCACGCTGTCGGTCACGGCTAGTTCCACGATGGGCGAACGCGCGATGCGCGTGAGCGCCTCGCCGCAGAACACCCCGTGGGTCACGCCCGCCCACACGCTCCGGGCGCCCTGCGCGGCGAGCGCATCAGCGGCCTGGCAAAGCGTGCTGCCGGTGGTGCACACATCATCGATCAGGATGGCGTTCTTGCCCGCCACCTCCCCGATCAGCGTGACGACCTCGGTCACGTCCGGCTTGGGGCGGCGCTTGTCGACGATCGCCAGCCCGGCGCCGAGGCGCTTGGCGAAGGCGCGCGCCATCTTCACGCTGCCGATGTCCGGCGCCACGATCACCATGTCGCGTATCTGCTTCTGCTGGAAGAACTCGATCAGCACCGGCGCGGCGAACAGGTGGTCGAACGGGATGTC
>JBKJUD010000026.1:0-2571 GCA_046590735.1 Candidatus Eiseniibacteriota bacterium
CCGCGGTGAAGACCAAGGGCCACATCGGTGCCCGGTCGTACCTGGAGGAGCTGAACAACAAGGACCTGCGCCCGGTGTATGCGGCGCTGAACCACGTCCAGAACACGGCCTGGACGGTGAACGCCCCGGTCGCAGCGATCCTGCGGGAGGTGACGGACCGCGGCATCGAGGTGCCCGGCCTGCCGCCGGGCGCCGACCTGCCGTTCCTCCCGCGCCCTGCCGACATCGAAACGAACGAGCAGGCGCGGAAGTGGTGGCGCAAGGGCGCCGCGCTGACCCGCAAGCAGAACATCAAGAACCGCAGTCGCCGCGTGCAGGTGCTGCGCAGCCTCACGATGGCCGAGAAGCTCCAGCCGTACGGTCGCTTCTACTTTCCACACAACATGGACTTCCGGGGCCGCATGTACGCGGTGCCGCCCTTCCTCAACCCGCAGGGCGCCGACTTCGCCAAGGGTCTCCTCACGTTCGCTGAGGGCAAGCCGGTGGAGACCGAGGACCAGCTCGAATGGCTCGCGATCCACGGCGCCAACTGCTACGGCGTCGACAAGGTGAGCTTCGTCGACCGCTGGAATTGGGTCGTGGAGAACAACGGCCGCATCCTGTCGGTCGCTGACTCGCCGCTGGGCCGCGGCCTGGAGTTCTGGACGGGCGCCGACAGTCCCTTCCAGTTCGTCGCGTGGTGCATCGAGTGGGCGAAGGTCTACCGCGGCGGCTTCGGCACGATCTCCTCCCTGCCGGTCGCCCTCGACGGCTCGTGCAATGGCCTTCAGCACTACAGCGCGGCCCTGCGGGACCCGGTGGGCGGCGCGGCGGTGAACCTCGTGCCCTCCGAGAAGCCCCAGGACATCTACGGGGTCGTCGCGGGGAAGGTCACGGAGCGCCTCCAGGGCCTGAAGGACACCTCGGGACCCGAGGGTGAGTTCGCCCGCGCCTGGCTGGAGTTCGGCGTGGATCGCAAGATCACGAAGCGCCCGGTGATGACGCTGCCCTACGGCTGCACGCTCTATACGGTGCGCGAGTTCGTGCAGGAGGCCGTTCGCGCCAAGCTCGACGGCGGCACCGCCAACCCGTTCGCTCGGGTCAACGACAACGGCGAGCGCGAGGACGGCGTGTTCGACGCAGCGGGCTTCCTCCAGCCGCTCGTGTGGAACGCCATCGGCGAGACCGTGGTGGCGGCTCGGGGCGCGATGGACTGGCTCCAGAAGGTCGCGAACGTGGTCACCGCGGACGGCCTGCCCATCGTGTGGGACACGCCGGACGGTTTCACGGTGATGCAGGCGTACGTGGACCAGAAGCTGGAGCGGGTGCAGACGAAGATCGACGGCGCAATCGCGGTTTTCGGCCTCGCGCAGGATGGCGTCCGCATGGACAGGCGCCGCCAAGCAAACGGCATCGCGCCGAACTGGGTCCACTCAATGGACGCGGCGGCGCTGCGCGTCTTCGTGAACATGGCGGCGGCCAGCGGGCTGCGGTGCTTCTCGCTGGTTCACGACTCCTACGGGATGCTCGCCGCTGACGTGCCCACCGGCGCGGCCGTGCTGCGGGACGCCTTCATCGCCCTCTATGCCGACCGGGACGCCCTCGGGGAGTTCCGCCAGGAAATGAGCGCGTACCTCACTGACGACGTGATGCAGCACATCCCGCCCGTTCCGCAGAGCGGCACTCTCGACCTGAGCCTGATCCAGGGCTCCCTGTATTTCTTTGCCTAGACAGTTGCCAAATGGCAACGCTCGCCATTGGTCTACACCCTTGCACGCACCACCGGAATCCCATGCACATCTCCTCGAAGTCCGCTGTCTGCCGTTCCATCTTCTGCGTCGTCAACGGCGTCCAGGCCGAGCCGGTCCCCGATGACCGCCTTGCCGGCATCGCCTGCACCCTCGTTCTCGCCTGCCGCGCCACCGGCAAGGACCTAAGCCAAGTCATCCAGCAGGCCGAGCGAATCCTGAAGGACGCCGAGGTGTACGCCTCGGCCCACCTCCGCGCCGCACAGGACTACGTGGCGAACGAGCTGTGACGCACATCGTCCTGGCGTTCGTGTGGCTCACCGCCACAGGCGTCACTCAACGGGCAACGGTCGTCGTCAGACAGCCCGCCTACGTCTCCGCCAAGTCCGAGTGCGGCGATGTCGCCAACCACCTCCGCCGGTTCCTCCTGGAGAACGGGGTGATCCCGGCGCGGCGGCCAGCCTCCTTCAGCTTCTCCTGCACGACCGAAATATGAACCACGACTACACGCTGCACCTCCCGCCCGACCTGATCGAGAACCTGGGCGCGGACTTCATGGCCGACGACACGCCTCTTGAGGCGGTTCTGGCCGACGACGACGCGGAGCTGGCGGCGTTCATCCGCTACTGCCGCGCCGACGAGCCGGCTCCGCTGGACCTCGCCGCCCGCCTGATGGAACGCGGGTACGACGTAGACGCCATCGAAGCCTCGATCCACCTCTGAACCAACCCCCAACCCAAGGAAACTATGAGCGACGACAAGCGAGTTCAGGTCAAGAAGACCACCCCCCGCGGCTATGCCGTCTGGCCGAAGCTGGACGAGCCCGACACGAAGTTCGAGGCCG
>JBKJUD010000158.1:0-6497 GCA_046590735.1 Candidatus Eiseniibacteriota bacterium
CATCGACCCGGTGGCGCGGGACCCGCGCGAGATGTAACGCCGGCAATCGACATCTGCGGTCGTCCGACGCGGCGGAGGCTTCGGCCCCCGCCGCGTTCGCGCGTCCGGGTCCGGCGCGCGCGGGGTGCGGCGGCTCAGGCGAGCGGGCGGAAGATGCGTTCGCGGTAGAAGCGCAACTCGGCGACGCTCTCGCGAATATCCTCGAGCGCGCGGTGGGTTTCGCCCTTCTGCGGGGCGGCGGCGAACACGTCCGGATACCAGCGGCGACACAACTCCTTCACCGTCGAGACGTCCACCGAGCGGTAGTGCAGGTGCTCCTCGATCTCGGGGAGGAAGTGAGCGAGGAAGCGGCGGTCGGTGCCGATCGAGTTGCCGGCCAGCGGCACGGAGCGCGGCTCGGACGCGTGGGCGCGGAGGAAGGCGAGCGTCTGCGCGCCGGCCTCGGCGAGGCTCAGGCGGCTGGCGGCTATGGCCGGCAGCAATCCGCTTTTCGTGTGCATCGCGCGGACGAAGTCGTCCATCGCCTCCAGCGCCTCGGGCGGCTGGTGCACGACGAGGTCGGGGCCTTCGGCGACGATGCGCAGGTCGTCGTCGGTGACCAGCGACGCGATCTCGACGATCACGTGCCGGCCCGGCACGAGACCGGTCATTTCGAGGTCGATCCACACCAGGGCCATGCCTGCTGCATCCTTTCGCGTGCCGCCGGATTCAGGCGGAGAGGGAAGTGCCCGGGGACAGCCGCTGCGCGATCGCGCGGGCCAGGTCGGAGAGCGAGGGGTCGCGGGCGCCCATCACCAGGATGACGTCGCCGTCGCGCGCCTCGGCGTGCAGGGTCTCCACCAGCGCCTCGCGCGAGGCGGGGACCGCGGCGTGCGCGCCGCGCGTCACCAGGTCACGCACCAGGTCGGCGGAGGCGATGTCCTGGTCCGCTGTGCCGCCGGCGTAGAAGATGTCGAGCATGTGCAGTTGGTCGCCGGTGCGCAGCGAATCACCGAAGGCGGCGACCAGGTCGTCGCGCAGAAATCGCGTCGGACCGAAACCGTGTGGCTGGTACACTGCCAGCGTGCGGCGGCCGCGGGCGCGCGCGGTGGCCAGCGCCGCGCGGAGCTTGTCGGGATTGTGCGCGAAATCGTCGACGACCTCGATGCCGCGCACGGTGGCGACGGTCTGGAAGCGGCGATGCACGCCGGCGAAGGCGGCCAGCGGCGCCACGCACTCCTGCAGCGGCACGCCGGCCGCGTGCGCGGCGACGAGGGCCGCGGTGGCGTTGCGCACATTGTGCAGTCCCGGCGCCGGGAGGGAGAAGCGCACGCCCTCCAGGCGGAAGCGCGAGTCGCGCGCGGTGACGTCGAGGTCAAGCGCGCGCAGCACGCGCGCGGCGCCCTCTGGCGCGGGCTCGTCGCCCACCGCCCACACCCACGCATCCCGCGCGAATGGCGCGAGCTGTGAGTCCGCACCCACCACGCACACCTCGCGGATCTGGGCGCGGAAGGTGGCGAACATGTCCGCGACGGTGGCGATCTCGTGGTGATCGCGCTGCAGGTTGAGCAGCACGCCGATCGCCGGCGCGTAGCGCACCAGCGAACCATCGCTCTCGTCGGCCTCGACGACCAACCACTCGCCCCCGCCGGCCCACGCATTGCCCCAGAGTCCCGCGCGGCGCAACGCGACGATCTCGCCGCCGGTGATGACCGAGGGATCGCGCCCGGCGCCGCGCAGGATCTCGAACAGCATCGCCACGACGGTGGACTTGCCACTGGTGCCGGACACGGCGATGCTGCGGCGCGAGGCCACGTGATGCGCCAGCAGCGCCGAGCGATGGACGACCGGCACGCCGAGGTCGTCGGCCACGGCGAGATCGGTGACGCGCCGCTCGACGGCGGTCGAGGCGACCACCGCGGCTGGGCCGCTGCGCACGCCGCTGCCGTCCTGCGGCGTGACCGCGATGCCCTGCTGCACGAGCAGCGCGCGCTCGGCGGCGCGTTCGCCGCGGTCGAAGGCGCGGTCGCTACCGCTCACCGCGCGGCCGCCCATCGCCTCGATCTGCGCGAGGGCGCTCATGCCGCTGCCGGCCAGCCCGGCGAAGTGCAGGCGGCCGTGGAGGGGGATCTCCGGTTCCGTCACGGCGTGCCGCCGTCGGTGCCGGCGGGATTGCGGATCACCTGGAAGAAGCCGCCCCCGCCGCCGATGGTCTTCTGCGCGGCCAGCGCGCGCTGGATGCGTGCGCGGGTCTCGGCGAGATGGGCGCGTGTGTACTCCCCGAGCGTCGCACCGGTCCGCTGGGCGCGGGCGCAGCGCGCATCGATGCGCTGCAACTGCAGCCGCGCCAGTGAGCGCGCATCTTCCGGCAACGCGACCGAGCTGCCGGTGACGTAGGACGACATCCGATCGATATAGGCGAGCTGCGTCTCGCGCCGCGCCGTTGCGCGCTCGAGCGCGGCCAAGGTGCGCGGCATCGCCGGCGTCGCGCCCACCTCGCCCCACATCATCGTCGTCAGCCGGTTCATGAACTCGGCAAGCGTCATCGGCGCCGGGGCACGCGACTCGAGTTCGTGCAGGCGCGCCAACAACGGCGGCGAGAGCAGCGCGTCGAGCAGCCCGCTCTGGATTGCGGAGACGCGGTCGTTCCAGTTGTACTCCACGCGGCCGTCGCTCGCCTCCAGCGCCCGCTCCATTCCCCAATGCCGCCACGAGTCCGGCGCCAGCTGGTTGAGCAGCCCCGGCGACACGGTGAACGCGCGCGCCGCGAAGGCGCGCTGCGACAGGAAGTCGAGCGCCGCGCGTTGCTGTCGCGCGGGCACCGGGCGCACCGGGTCGACGTAGCCGGCCTGCCCGCGGTGCACCCGGCTGACGTAGCCGCCGCCGACGTACTTCACGGCGAGGCCCAGCGCGGTCGCGTACTGGCCCAGCAGCGAATCCATCGCGCGGCGCATCGCGGTCAGCGACGCGCCGGGCTGCACCAGCTTGTTCTCGAGCGTGCCACCCTGCCATAGGCTCGAGATCAACGTGAGCCGTGACTGCGCGAAGCGCAGCGGGTCGTCGCCGAGGTCGAACAGGTTGCTGCGCGGATCCGGCGCGGTGCTGGGATAGGTGTCCTCGTCGGTCGAGTACTGGTGACCGGGGTCAAGCGACGCGCTGGCGATGCCGCCGGCGAAAACGTAGTCGGCGGCGAGTTCCTTCGTGCCCGACATCGCGTAGCCGTAGCGAATCGCCCACACGTCGTAGTCGCCGACGGTGCGCGAATAGTAGTCGCCTTGGCGGAGCGGGTCGGTGCCGATGTTCGGCGTCGCGTAGTCCATCACCGACCCGGTGAGGCCGTGCGCGCGCGTCCACAGGGTGTCGGACAGCTTGTCGAATGGGGTGGCGGTGCTGGAGCGGAAGTTGTGGCGCAGTCCCAGGGTGTGCCCGACCTCGTGCATCACCATCTGGGTCAGCGCCTCGTCGACGTACGACGCGGGTACTGGATGGCCGGCTGTCAGCGCGCCGGCAGCGAGCAGGTCGAGGCGGAGCAGCGCGCCGCCATCGGCGAAGGCGGCGGCCGCGACGCACTGCTGCTCCAGCGGCATCCCGGCCATCGCCGGCGCCTGCGGCAGCACGGCCTCGCCGAGCGCCTGCGCGCTCGCGTAGCGCCGCCACGTGTTGCCGAAGTTCTGGATGACCGAGCCCTCGATCAGGATGTCGGAATCCAGGATTTCCCCGGACCTCGGGTCGATGCGCGACGGCGCGATCGCCCCGAAGGACGCCTCGGAGGAGACGATCCAGCGGATGGTGCTGTAGCGCACGTCGGCGGGATCGAAGGTCGAGTCGTCCGGCGCGTCGCGCGCGACGATGGCATCCTTGAACCCGGCCGCCTCGAACGCCTTCTGCCAGTTCTCCACGCCGCGCACGATCGCCGGGCGATACGCCGGCGGGATGGTGCGATCGAGGTAGAAAACAATCGGCTTCACCGGTTCGGCGAGCGCGGCGCCGGGATCGGAGGAGATCAGCCGCCGCCGATTGATCATGCGCACCCAGTAGTCTTCCTGCTGGTCGCGCCCGAAATCCTTGCGCGCGGTGAGGAAGTAGCCGACGCGGTCGTCGGCGAGCCGCGGCGTCATCGGCACCGGGGGCAGGCGCGAAAGCGAGTAGTGCACGGTGACAGTCAGATACCGCGCGTCCGGCACCGTGCCGAGCGAGAGCGACGAGGGATCGCTCGGGTCATAGGTGAGCTGGGTGTCGATCTCGAGATTCTCGGGGAACGTCCGGATGGTGCCCCACGACGACCGCTCGCGGTCGAATCGCGGCGCACGGCCGTCGAGGCCGTTCTTCATGATCTCGCTGAGGTTGGTGAAGTCGCTGAGCAGCACCGGCGTGAGATCGACGAGCACGGCCTGGTCCGAGTCGCGCACCGAGATCACCGGCAGCGAGGCCAAGACCGAATTGCCGTAGGACAACTCGAGCGAGCGGCTGTACGCGGTGTTTTCCGGCGCCACCACGCGCATGTTCTTCTCGACCAGCAGCACGTGGTCGTCGACGCGCTGCCACTCCAGCACACGCGTGCCCAGCGGCAGGCCCCCGAGGATGCCCGCCGCGCCGATGCCGCTGCCGTAGGTCATCACGCCGAGGAAGGGCTTGCGCATCCACTCGGTCGGGACCGCGGCGAGGACGCTTTCCTTCTTCTTGTAGAGCGGGAACAGCCCGTCGAACCGCGTCGCGTCCTTGACCGCGGCATCCCAGTCCTGCGTCTTGGCGGCGACGTTGGTCACCCGGCCGCCGGGCGCGTCCTTGGCGGAGACGGTGATCTCCGGGATCGTCGCCACGCCGGTGGCGGCGAGCGCCGGCGCAGGGGCGAGCAAACAGCACAGCGACACGGGGCGCGCCAGGCGGCGCAGCGGGTACAACACGGGCATGCGAACGGCTCCTCGACTCATCGGGTGGGCGGGCGTCACCTGTGGGGTGCTCCCCCTAGCCGAACCGCCCGGCGATGTATTCCGTCGTGGTCGGGTTGCGCGGGGCGTTGAACACCTCGTCGGTCTCACCGAACTCCACCACGCGCCCCTTGTAGAGGAACGCAGTGTACTGTGAGATGCGCGTCGCCTGCTGCATGTTGTGCGTGACCACGGCGATGGTGTAGTCGCGACGCAATTCCTGTATCAGCTCCTCGAGGCGCGCGGTGGACACCGGGTCCAGCGCCGAGGCTGGCTCGTCCATCAACAACACCTCGGGCTCCACCGCCAGGCAGCGCGCGATGCACAACCGCTGCTGCTGGCCCCCCGAGAGCGCCAGCGCGGAGCGGCTGAGGCGATCCTTGACCTCGTCCCAGAGCGCCACGCGCTGCAGGCTTTGCTCGGCGCGCGCCTCGAGCTCGCGCCGCGCCTTCAACCCCTGCATGCGCAGGCCGAACACCACATTCTCGAAGATCGACTTGGGGAACGGGTTCGGCCGCTGGAACACCATCCCCACCCGGCGGCGCAGGTCCACGACGTCGGTCTCCGGCGCATTGATCTCGGTTTCGCCGACGCGCAGCTGGCCGGTCATGCGCACGCTCGGCTCAAGGTCGTGCATGCGGTTGAAGGCGCGCAGCAGCGTGCTCTTGCCGCAGCCCGAAGGCCCGATGATCGCGGTGACATAGCGCGCCGGCATCTCGACGCTCACGTTGATCAGGACCTGGTGCTCCCCGTACCACAGGTTGAACTGCCGCGCCTCGAGCACCTAGCGTCCCGCCAACTGGGCACGCATCTGCGAGCGCATCGCCACCGCGACCGCGTTCAGCGCGAAGGTGAGCAGCAACAGCACCAGCACCGTCCCGTACAGCAGCGGCCGCGTCGCGTCGACATCGGGCGATTGCGTCGCCAGCACGTACACATGGTATCCCAGTTCCATGAACTGATCTTGCGGCGTGTGCGGCAGGTAGGGCAAGTAATACGCCGCGCCGGTGAAGAGAATCGGGGCCACCTCGCCGGCGCCGCGGGCCACCGCCAGCACCGTCCCGGTGAGGATGCCGGGCATCGCCTGTGGGAGCAGGACGTGCCACACCGTCTTCCAGCGCGTCGCGCCCAGCGCCAGCGAGGCCTCGCGCATGTCCGCCGGCACCGTCTTGAGCGCCTCCTCGGCGGTGACGATCACCACCGGCAGATTGAGCAGCGCCAGCGTCAGCGCCGCCCAGAGCAGGCACGGCTGGCCCCAGACGAAGTCCAGGCCGGTGACCCGGTCGATGTTGCGCCCGAGGAACTGGACGAAGAAGCCGAGGCCGAACAGGCCGAACACGATGCTCGGCACGCCGGCCAGGTTGCCGACTGCGAAGCGTACGGATCGGGTCAGCCAGCTGCGCGGCGGCGCATACTCGTGCAGGTAGATCGCCGCGCCGACGCCGCACGGCACCAGCGCGATGACCATCAGGACCACCAGCAGCAGGGTGCCGAAGATGGCCGGGAAGATGCCGCCCTGCGTCATCCCCTCGCGCGGCGCCGACGAGACGAACTCCCACGTCAGCGTTGACCAGCCATTGAACACGATGT
>JBKJUD010000278.1:0-3741 GCA_046590735.1 Candidatus Eiseniibacteriota bacterium
CGGCGGCAGCGCGCCGGTGGGCATGGTGTTGAAGCACCCCATGCACATGCGGCCTTCCACCGGCACCACGGCGCGGCCGTAACGCTCGCGCAATCTCTCGTAGAGCTTGGCCCATCGGCCCGGAATCTCGCTGGCGAGCTTCTCGCGCGCGGCGCGGATCTTCTCGACGTTCTGGACCTTGAAGCCGAGTTCCTCCTCGAGGCCGCCGGCGTCGCGGATCATGTTGTCGAGGTCCTGCAGCTTCACCAGCTGCGCCAGCGCGCTATCCTTCAAAGTGGTGAGCCTCCACGCATGCCACGAACTCCTCGAACGTCTCCACCTTCATCAGGCGCTTGCGACTGGCGGCGTCCTTGACCAAATCGACCAGGCGGCCGAGCGCGCGCAGGTAGCGGCTCTCGGTGTCCTGCGGCGGCGCGACGATCAGGAAGACGTGGTGCACCGGCTTGCCATCGACTGCTTCGAACTCGATGCCCTCGACGCTGCGGCCCACGACGATGACCAGCCCGCGCACCGCCAAGCTGCGGCCGTGCGGCACCGCCACGCCCTTACCGATGCCCGTGGAGCCAAGGCCCTCGCGGCGCTGCAGCATGTCGAGCAGCAAGCCGCGGTCGCGCACGCCGCCCGCCGCGACCAGCGGCTCGAGCATTTCGTCGAGCGCGGCGTCGCGCGTGGTGGCGCGCAGATGGGGCAGAAACAGCTCGGGGGTGAAACAGCTCAGGAACTCACGAACGGCGGGGGACACGACCGCGTCGGGCGCGGCTTTCTTGGGCATGGCGGGGTCGACTCCTCCGGGATCTGCGGGACCATTCCACCTTAGCAAAGCGGCCCACGCGCGGCAAGCGACCCGCCCGGGTCCGCGACGAACCCCGCCACGCGGCCTCCAGGCACGCCAGCTCATCCGGTTGCCGTCCGTTCGCAGGGCCCCTACACTGCACCACGCATGATCGACACCCTGCCCTCTGCGATCGCGCACAACGCGTGCCGTGCCCCCCGACGTCCCGGGCGTGCCGTGGTGTCCGCATGAGCGACGGCCGCGCGCTCGGACGGTACGTCCTCCACGAGTCCCTCGGCGCGGGCGCCATGGGCTCGGTGTTTCGGGCCCACGACACCCACCTGCAACGCGACGTCGCGATCAAGTTGCTCAACGAGGCACGCGCCACCGACGACACGGTCCGCGTGCGCTTTCGCACCGAGGCGCTGGCGCTCTCGCAGCTCAATCACCCGGCGGTGGCCACCGTCTTCGATTTCGACACGCGCGACGGGGTCGACTTCCTGGTAATGGAGTGCATCGGCGGACCGTCGCTCGAGGATGTGCTGCGCGCCGGCCCGATGCCGCAGGCGCGGTTGTTGGCGGTGGGGCGCGCGCTCGCCGAGGGACTGGCGGCGGCGCACGCGCGCGGCGTGCTGCACCGCGATCTCAAGCCCGCCAACCTGCGCTTCACCGAGGACGGGCGCATCAAGATCGTCGACTTCGGCCTCGCGCAGTCGATCGACCCGCCCGCAGGCCTGTCGCTCGACGCCGGGGAGCGCCCCGCGGTCTCGGGCACCCTGCCCTATCTCGCGCCGGAGGTCCTGCGCGGCGAAACCGCCGACGCGCGCTCGGATCTCTACAGCCTGGGCGCGGTGCTCTACGAGGCGGCCACCGGCAAGCGGCCGTTCCTCCACGATACCACGGTGGGCCTGGTGTACGCGATCCTGCACGAACCGCCGGCAGCGCCGCGCGCGCTGAACGCGCGACTCTCCCCCGCCCTCGAGCGTCTGCTGCTCACCACGCTCGCAAAAGATCCTGCCTATCGCCACGCGAGCGCCCAGGAACTCGCCGACGACCTCGCCCGCGTGCAGGCACTGCCCGCCACCGCGGTGTCCGCCCGGCGTCCGCAGGTGGCCGCGCTGGTCGTGCTCCCCCTTGTCGACCTGTCGCCGGATGCCACCGACGAATACGTGGCCGACGGTGTCACCGACGCGCTGATCGCCAGCCTCGCCGGCATCGGCTCGCTGCGCGTCATCTCACGCGCCTCGGCGATGCACTACAAGAATTCCACGGAGCCGTTGACAGACATTGCGCGACGGCTCGGCGTCGACGCGGTAGTGACCGGCTCGGTGCGGCGCGACGCCGGCGCCGTGCGCATCGCGGTGGCGCTGCACCAGGTGGCCAGCGGCGAGACACTGTGGGAACGAGAATTCGTGCACGACGCGGCGCACCTGTTCGACCTGCAGCGCGAGATCGCGCAGGGACTCGTCCAGCAGACGCGCTCGCACCTCACCCCGCAGGACGAGGCGCGCTTCGGCGCCCTCCGCGCCGTCGACCCGGATGCGTACGAGGCGTACCTGCACGGCCGCTTTCACGCGAACCGGTTGACCCACCAGGGATTCCAGCGGGCGAAGGATGCGTTCCGCCGCGCCATCACCGCGGATCCGGGGTTCGCGCCGGCGTACTCGGGGCTCGCCTACGTCGAGTTCTTCGAGCGCCAGCGCTCGGCGAAGGCAGCGGCGCGCCGCGCCATCGAACTCGATGAGTCCCTGGCCGAGGCGCACGTCAACCTCGCCAACATCGTGCTGCACGACGACTACGCGTGGGCGCGGTGCGAGGCCGAATTCCAGCGCGCGCTCGAACTCGACCCAGCATTGCCGGAAGCGCACCATCACTATGCCGCCTTCCTGTGGACGCGCGGCCGCTTCGCCGAGGCGATGCGCGCGATCCGCCGCGCCCAGGAACTCGACCCCCTGTCACTGTTCATCAACAGCGCGGTCGGCGAGACGCTCTACTACGCCGGCGACTATCACGGGGCGATCGCGCAGCTGCGCGCCACCGTGGATCTCGACGAGAATTTCTGGCACTCGCACTTCTTCCTGGGACGTGCGCTGCAGGAAATCGGCGAGCACGACGCGGCCATCGCCGCGCTGCGCACCTCGCTCGCGCTGCCCAGCGGGGTCACCGAGCGGCTCGGTGCGCTGGGGCACGCGCTGGCGGTGGCGGGGCAGCCAGACGAGGCGGCCGAGATCCTGCGGCAACTCGAGGACGCGGCGGCGGCGGGACAGGACGTGACGTACGGCATCGCCACCGTCCATGCCGCGCTCGGGCAGGCCGACGAGGCGGTGCAGTGGCTGGGCCGCGCACGCCAGGCGCGGCCGATGTTCATCGTGTGGGTGAAGGTCGACCCGCGGCTGCGTCCGCTGCACGGGCACCCGGGGTTCGTGGCACTGCTGGCGGAGATGGGGCTCGGCGCGCCCTAGCCGGCGACGGCGCCGAGGTCGGCCCGCAGGCCGCCGTAGATCGGAAAGCGCCGGCACAGTGTTTCGACCTCGCGCCGCACATCCGCGGCCACCGTGGCATCGCCGATGTTGTCGAGCACCCGGCCGATCATCGCCGCGATCTGTTCCATCTCGGCTTCCTGCATGCCGCGCGTGGTGATCGCCGGCGTGCCGATGCGCACGCCACTGGTGATCGCCGGCTTCTGCGGGTCGTAGGGAATCGCGTTCTTGTTCACGGTGATGCCGGCGGCATGCAGCGCGTGCTCGGCTTCCTTGCCGGTGACACCGCGCGGACGCAGGTCGACCAGCATCAGGTGGGTGTCGGTGCCGCCGGAGACGATGCGCACGCCGCCCTTGGTCAGGCAGTCGGCCAGCACCTGCGCGTTGGTCACCACCTGCTGCGCGTAGGCGCGGAACGAAGGCTGCAGCGCCTCGAGGAAGCACACGGCCTTGGCCGCGATCACGTGCAGGGAGGCCCGCTCATGCACG
>JBKJUD010000039.1:0-9451 GCA_046590735.1 Candidatus Eiseniibacteriota bacterium
GCCGGCGTATCCGAAGTCTGTCACGTCCGGCACCATCGACGTGACCGCCACGGACGCGGTGTCCGGTGCGGCCTCCACGTCGACGGTCGCCGTCGCCGTGGACTGCACCCCGGCCTACACGGTCAACACCATCGCTTCCGCCGAGGTCCTGAACCGGCACCGTCTGACCGGCGGCGGATTCGTCGTCCGCTTCCAGGTTCAGGGGGACGTGAAGGCTTCCGACCTCACGCCGGCGAACATCCGTCTCGCCTTCGCCGGGTCGCGCATCGCGGCCACCACGGTGACCGTCGAGAATGGGGACGTCACCGCCACCTTCGACCGCGCGGCCCTGGCCGGCCTGGTCGGCGGCGTGGCGAGCGGCGAGACCGCGCTGCTGGCCCTCGAGGTCGCGGCAGGCGGGGACGTGATCTCCGCCCCGTACGGCCTCCGGGTGACCGGATTGAACGCCGCGGCCTCGGTCCATGCGGTCCGCAACCCGGTGTCCGGCCCGGTCCGCATCCAGTATGTGGTGCCAGAGGACGGGGCGATCACCGTCGGCGTCTTCGATGCCGGCGGCCGCCAGGTCCTGTCGCTGGTGCGCGAAGCCGCGTCGGCCGGCCGGTACGAGATCATCTGGAACGGCCGCGACCTGGCCGGCCAGGCGGTGCCGACCGGCGCCTACTACCTCCGGGCCACCATGGCCGGCGAGCGGGTCACCGGCCGCGTGACGGTTATTCGGTAGTCGCGAATAGGCTCATCAAATACTCTTGGCAAACCAAATATCGTTGCAGTAGCATGCGCGAGGGACGGGAGAAATCCCGTCCCTCGTCTGCTATCACGAAGATCGCAACGAACCCCGGACCTGGCACTCCCCGCCAGCTATTTGACCGGCGCTCCTCACGCGCCCCGAGTCTCGCCGAGCACACAGGTGTGCATTGACAGCATGCGTCCAGCAGTCCTAGATTTTGGACCGCCAACGATTCAGGACGTGTTGCTGTGGCCGTAGTTCTAGAGAGGGATCTCGCCATGATACGTCGTTACCGTTCTCCACTCCTCACCCTCGTCGCAGCCTTCGTGTTGCTGGGCGGATGGAGCCCCCGAGAGGCCGGAGCGCAGACTAGCCCGGACATCACCAATCTCCCCGCCACGATTCGTGTGCAGGCAGGCGTCACGACGGTATTCACGTGCTTGGAGAGCCCTCCTGGCGTGACCGTGATCCCCCAGATTCTGCCGGCCTTCGTGACGTACAATGACTCCACGCGGGCCTGCACGATCAACGCCACGTCCGGGGACATCGGTTCCGTCTCCACCATCATCATGGACGTGGACGACAACACCGGCCCGGTCGTGCAGGACACCCTCGTCATCCAGGTGAACAGGCCGCCGACGCTCAATCCCGTAGCCGACCAGATAGTGGCGGAGGGTGATCTTCTCAGTCTCACCCTCGTGGGTGCGGACATCGACGGCGACCCGCTCACCTACGCCCTGAACTCCGGTCCGGCGGGCGCGGCCGTGGACGCGGGCACCGGCAACTTCACCTGGACGCCCGGGTTCAGCGACGCTGGCGTGGTCATTGCCGGCGTCTCGGTCAGCGATGGCCTCGAGAGCGCCGCCACCAGCATCAACATCACCGTCACCAACACCAACCGGAACCCCGTCGTGGACCCAATCGCGGATGTGACGGCGAATGAGGGCGATCTGGTGACCGTGACCCCTTCGGCGATCGACCCCGACGGCGACCCCCTGACGTGGACTGGCACCAGCCTGCCGGGCACCGCAAGCGTCAACGGCACGAGCGGTGCACTCACCTGGCAGACCGGATTCGCCGATGCGGGTACCTACCCCGGCGTGACGCTCACCGCCAACGACGGCATCGGCGGCACGGGTTCGTCGAGCTTCCAGGTCACCATCAACAACGTGAACCAGGTCCCGACCGTCGCTCCGATCGCCGATGTCACGGCGAACGAGGGCGACGTGGTCACGGTCACCCCCGTGGGCAGCGACCTCGACGGCGACCCGCTCAGCTGGAGCGGTTCCACCTTGCCGGGCACGGCGAGCGTCGACGCAGGCACCGGTGCACTGAGCTGGACCACCGGCTTCAGCGACGCCGGCAGCTACCCCGGCGTGACGCTGACGGCGGACGACGGCAACGGCGGCACCGCGTCGGCCAGCTTCGCGATTACCATCAACAACGTGAACCAGGTCCCGACCGTCGCTCCGATCGCCGACGTCACGGCGAACGAGGGCGATGTGGTCACGGTCACCCCCGTGGGCAGCGACCTCGACGGCGACCCGCTCACCTGGACCGGTTCCAGCTTGCCGGGCACCGCGAGCGTCGACGCAGGCACCGGCGCACTGAGCTGGACGACCGGCTTCAGCGACGCCGGCAGCTACCCCGGCGTGACGCTCACAGCGGACGACGGCAACGGCGGCACTGCCTCGGCGAGCTTCATGATCGACGTCACGAACGTGAACGGCCCGCCGGTGGTGGACCCGATCGCCGACGTGACCGCAAATGAAGGCGATCTGGTTACCGTGACGCCGACAGCGACCGACCCGGACGGCGACCCGCTGACCTGGTCAGGCAGCAACCTGCCCGTGGACGCGACCGTCGACGCCGGAACCGGCGCATTCAGCTGGCAGACGGACCTCACCGATGCGGGTGTCTACGCCAACGTCACGCTGACCGCGGACGACGGGAACGCCGGCCCCGGTTCGGCCAGCTTCTCCATCGACGTGAACAACACGAACCAGAGCCCGACGGTCGACCCGATCGCGGACGTGACGGCAGCCGAGGGCGCCCTCATCTCCGTGACCCCGACCGGCAGCGACCCGGACATGAACGTGCTCAGCTGGTCCGGTAGCAGCCTGCCCGGCACGGCGAGCGTGAACGCGACCACCGGCGAGCTGACCTGGCAGACCGGTTCGCTCGACGCGGGCAGCTACCCCGGCGTGACGCTGACAGCGAACGACGGCAACGGCGGCACCGCGTCGGCCAGCTTCATGATCGACGTCACGAACGTGAACGCCTCGCCGGTGGTCGACCCGATTGCCGACGTGACCGCGTCCGAGGGCGACCTCGTCACCGTGACGCCGAGCGCCACCGACGCGGACGGCGACCCGCTCACCTGGTCGGGCAGCAACCTGCCCACCGGCGCGACCGTCGACGCGGGCACCGGCGCATTCAGCTGGCAGACCGACTTGGCAGATGCCGGTGTCTACTCCTCCGTCACGCTGACGGCGGATGACGGCACGTCCAGCCCCGGCTCGGCTTCCTTCACGATCACCATCAACAACGTGAACCAGGCCCCGACCGTCTCCCCGCTCGCGGATGTCACCGCGAACGAGGGCGACCTGGTCACCGTGACCCCCTCGGGCAGCGACCCGGATGGCGATGCGCTGAGCTGGACGGGCAGTTCCCTGCCCGCCGGCGCGACCGTCGACGCGGGGACCGGCGAACTGAGCTGGCAGACCGGATTCAATGATGCGGGCAGCTACCCCGGCGTCACGCTGACCGCGGACGACGGCAACGGCGGCACCGCGTCGGCGAGCTTCATGATCGATGTGACCAACACCAACCGCGCGCCGGTCGTGGACCCGATCGCGGATGTGACGGTGACCGAGGGCGACCTGGTCACGGTGACGCCCAGCGGCAGCGACCCCGACGGCGACGCGCTGACCTGGAGCGGCAGCTCGCTGCCGGGCAGCGCCACCGTCGACGCCGGCACCGGTGTGCTCACGTGGCAGACGATGACCGGCGATGCCGGCGTGTTCTCCGGCGTGACCCTCATCGCGAGCGATGGCGCCCTGAGTTCGAGCCAGATGTTCACGATCACCGTGGAAGCGCCCACGGGCAACCAGCCGCCGGTGTTCACCGCGGTGGCGAACCAGACGCTGTTCGAGGGCCAGAAGCTGGTCGTGGCGTTGAACGCAAACGACCCGGACGCCAGCGACGACCTGCACTTCTCGCTGATTTCGATCCTGGCGGGGATCAACCCGCCGCCGGCGCCGGGTCCGGTGGTGACGGACTCGACCTCGTTGCACGAGGGCACGCTGTCGTGGAAGCCGATGTACAACACGGGCACCGCGACCTACACGGTGAAGCTGCGGGTGGCCGACCCCTCGGGGGCGACGGACTCGACGTCGTTCACGGTGACGGTGACCAACAACACGACGGTGGCGTCGCCGCCGGCGATCGCGCTGCAGGCGGACACGACGATCGCGGAGCTGGCCCTGTCGACGATCCGGGTGGTGGGCTCGGACAACAACACGGTGAACACGCTGCAGTGGCAGTTGACGGTGACGCCGGCGGCGCCGTGGCTGACGCTGGCGGTGCCGACGGGCACGAACACCGCGCTGGTGGGGACCCCGCCGGCAAACGCGGCGGGGGCCTACGGCGTCCGGCTGATCCTGGCCGAGGTGAGTGCGCCGACGGGCCGGGACACGATGCAGTTCGTGCTGACGGTGACGGACGTGAACTCGCCGCCGGTGCTGGCGGCAATTCCGCCGCAGAGCGGGTCGGAGAACGCGCTGCTGACGTTCACGGCGACGGCGGTGGACCCGGACGGGGACCCGATCACCTACGGGGTGACGGGCAACCCGGCGGGGTCGACGATCGACAGCGGCTCGGGCGTGTTCACGTGGATGCCGGACTTCAACGCGGCGGACCGGGTACCGGGCGGCAACTACGGCGGGACCGTGGTGTCGGCCAGTGACGGGACGGGGACGAGCACGCAGTCGGTGGCGATTCACATCAACGACGTGAACCGCGCGCCGGTGGTGGACGCGATTGCCGACGCGACGATCGACGAGGGGGCGCTGTTCACCGTCACGGCGACGGCGACGGACCCGGACACGCTGAGCAGCATCACGGGCTGGAGCCGCAGCGGCGACGCGACCGGCGCCAGCATCGACAACGCCGGGGTGTACACGTGGACGCCGGACTTCACGCAGGGCGGAGCGACGTACGCGGAGACGGTGACGGCGACGGACAACGCCGGCGGCACCGGGAACGCGACGTTCAGCCTGACGGTGACGAACGTGAATCGGGCGCCGGTGGTGGACCCGATCGCGGACGTGACAGCGGCCGAGGGTGACCTGGTCACCGTGACCCCGTCGGCGACGGACCCGGATGGCGACCCCCTGACGTGGAGCGGGTCGAACCTGCCCGCGGGGGCCACCGTGGACGCGGGCACCGGGGTCCTGAGCTGGCAGACGCAGAGTGGCGACGCGGGCACCTACAGCGGCGTGACCCTGACGGCCAGCGATGGCTCGCTCAGCAGCAGCGCCAGCTTCACGATCACCATCACCGCACCGGCCAACGGCGCGCCGGTGGTGGACCCGATCGCGGACGTGACGGCGGCGGAAGGTGACCTGGTCACCGTGATGCCGACGGCGACGGACCCGGATGGCGACCCCCTGACGTGGAGCGGGTCGAACCTGCCCGCGGGGGCCACCGTCGACGCCGGGGCCGGCGCATTCACTTGGCAGACCGGCTTCAGCGATGCAGGCACCTATTCCTCTGTCACGCTGACGGCGGATGACGGGATCTCCGGCGCCGGTTCGGCAAGCTTCACGATCACGATCACCAACACGAACCGGGCACCGGTGGTGCAGCCGATCGCCGACGCGACGGTGATGGAAGGCCAGTTGCTGACGGTGACCCCGTCGGGCAGCGACGCCGACGGCGATGTGCTGACCTGGAGCGGCAGCAGCCTGCCGGCCGGGGCGACGGTGGATGTGGCGACCGGCACGCTGACCTGGACGCCGGACAACACCGCCGGGGAGACCAACGGCGGCACCTACGCGGGCGTGACGCTGTCGGCCAGCGATGGCACGGCGACCGGCTCGGCGTCGTTCACCATCACGGTGACCGACCAGGCGCCGGTGATCACGACGACGGCGGTGAGCTTCTGCGCCGGGGAAACGGCGATGGAGTCGCTGTCGGCCACCGACGATGACGGCGGTGCGCTCACCTGGGCGGCCACCGGCATGCCGACGTGGCTGTCGCTGGACGCCAACACGGGCGTGCTGACCGGCTCGCCGGACGTGACAGACTTCGGATACGCCGGCACCATCGACGTGACCGCCACGGACGCGGTGTCCGGTGCGGCCTCCACGTCGACGGTCGCCGTCGCCGTGGACTGCACCCCGGTGCATCTCGTCAACACGGTGACCTCGAGCGAGCCGTTCAACCGGCACCGCATCGCGGCATCGCCCTACACCGTGACGTTCGCGGTGGACGGTGACGTACGTCCGGAGCAGATCACCGCCTCGCACGTCGCGCTGGAGTTCGCGGGGGCTCGTGTCCTGGCGAACACCGTGCAGGTGCAGGCGGATCACATCGTCGCGAACTTTGACCGTAGCGCGCTGGCCGGCCTCATGGCCGACCTCGCCAGCGGGGAGACGGCGCACCTCGCGCTCGTCATCTCGTCGGGCAACTTCGTGGCGAGCACGCAGCTGAACATCACCGTCACCGGGATCCAGGCGGCGGCGGCGGCAGCGGTTGTCCAGAACCCGGTGCGCACTGCGGCCCGGGTCCAGTACACCGCGCCGGAAGATGGCCGGGTGTCGGTCGCGGTCTACAACGCGAACGGCCGCCTGGTGCAGACCCTGATCGACGAGGTGGTGACGGCAGGACGCTACGAGACGATCTGGAACACGCGCGATGCGTCGGGCCAGAACGTTCCCTCGGGCGTGTACTACCTGCGGGCGACCATGGCGGGTGAGCGGGTCGTCAACCGCTTGCTGATCATGCGCTAGCTGACGGTCACGACCGAATAAGCGACGCGAGCCTCGGCTCGCGCGTCCAGGAGGGGCGGGGAGCGATCCCCGCCCCTCTCTGCGTCTGGTGGGAAATCTGACGCCCCGCGCACGCGTCGCGGGGCCCGCGGTTTGACCCGCCCGTCGCCGACTTGCTATGGTCTTCTGCGTGGTGACCGGGCACGTCCCTGTCGCGATCGCCACGGCGCTGCACTTCCGGTATCCGTCTTCCACGAACGCAGGTCGCCCTCCCCGGGCGCATGCGTCGTCGCGGGTGTGCCTTTCCGACGAACACCGGCCCGGGACTCTCCGAGCCGCACCCAGGCGATTCAGGAGGTACCGTTCATCATGCTCATGCGCACGCTTGGCTTGCTCCCCGTGCTGCTGCTTGGTGCGACCGTGGCGATCGCCGACGTCTCGCCCGTCACCCGCGCGATTTCCCTGCCCCTGCACGGCGCCGAACTCCAGCGGCCGCAGACCACCGCGCCGCCCGCCGGGAGCCTGTCGTTCAGCAATACGGCATACAACTCCGGCTGGTACACCAGTTCGCCCGGCACCAACTCCGCGCTGGACGACCTCCACATGGCGGCCGGCGGCGTGCTCACCGGATTCGACTTCGGCTACATCAAGACCACCGCCGGCACCACCACGGCCACCGTCACGTTCTACGCGAACGACGCCAACAACACGGCGCCGTCGCTGCTCGTTGCGGGTCCGTACGTGGTCACCGGTCTGCCGAGCGGCACCAACGCATGGCATGTCGAGGTGGGGGATTCCAACGTGCTCGGCAAGGATGTCTGGATGGGCGTGGCGTTCGCGACGACGAGCACCGGGCACCTGATCTACAACCCGCCGACGCTCGGAACGAGTGCCGATTACTGGTATCAATTCGCACCAACGGCGGGCTACAACACGTTTGGTGGCAACCCGCGGGCGAACTTCTACAGTGCGGTCTACACGGCCAGCGCGACCCCCGTGGCGCCCGCCTCGTGGGGAGGCATCAAGCAACTCTTCCGCTGATCCGGGCCGGATCCGGCCTCGCAGCCACAGGATTTCTCCCCCGCCTTCCGGGCCCGGAGCACCCCGCTCCGGGCCAGGAATCCTTTGACCTGCAATAGGATGACCGGGTTTCGACAGGTCGGCTGCGCGGGGGCTATGTCGTTCCAGCAAAAGCGAGTGGCTCCGTTTTTTCCTCTCAGGTCGGGGCAGTGGGCTGTCGATAGCTGAACGCGGTGCGCGACCGGCACGGGCCGGAACGCACCCTCTGTCGGGTCGCTGGAATGAATCGCAGCGACGGATCGACGGGACACGCGCCGGGCGCTCAGTGAGCGGGCAGAAGTCTGCCGCCTCCCTAGGTTTACCGTGCAGCGCGACCTGCGCCAGCCGGGTGTCTCGTCAGTCCACGTGTTGAACACGGAGGTGACCATGTCTCGACTGATCTCGCCCTCTCGCTGCCTGGCGTTCGTGCTCTTGCTGGCGGCGGGTCTCTTCGGGGGCTTCACCCAGGCGCATGCAGCCGCGCCGGTGATGTCCTCCGTCGTGAGCCCCTCGATCTTCACGCCGCCAAGCGGGACGCTGACGTTGGTGATCCTTGCCAACGACACCGATGGCGACAGCATCACCCTGAATTACGATCCGACGCAGGTGACGTACATGTCGCCGACGCCGGATGCCGGCGGACTCCCGGTGTTCACCCAGACGGTGAATGACCCCGGTCACGCCGAGGCGACCCTGACCTGGAACACCCCGGTCGGCGCCGACATGGGCAAGGCCTTCGCGGCGATGGTGGAGGCCGATGACGGCGCCGTCACCGCCCAGGACACCTTCACCGTGTTCGTCAACCAACTGCCGGTCATCGGCGCGATCGTCAATCAGTCGATTGCCGAGAACGCCGCGCTCTCCGTCCTCCCGTCCGTGTCCGATCCGGACGACGGGGCAGGACCGAACATCCTGACCTACACCGGCGCCAACCTCCCGACCGGCGCATCCGTCGACGCCGGCACCGGCGCGTTCACCTGGACGCCGACCTTTGATGACGCCGGGACGTATGTGAACGTGACGATCTCGGTCAACGACGGCAACCCCAACGGCGATGCGAGCGCTTCGTTCGACGTCACGGTGAGCAACACGAACCGCGCGCCGACCTTCAACGCGATCGTCAACCAGACGATCGCGGAAGCCTCGCAGCTCACCGTCACCCCGAGCGCCAGCGATGCGGATGGTGATGCGCTGACCTACAGCGGCGTGAACCTCCCGACCGGTGCGTCTGTCGACCCCGGCACCGGCGAGTTCACCTGGACGCCGGGTTACGACGACGCGGGCAGCTACGCCAACGTCGGCATCACGGCGGACGACGGCACCGCCACCGCATCCGCAGCGTTCGACATCACGGTGAGCAACACCAACCGCGTGCCCTCGATCGCCGCGATTGCCAACGTGTCGGCTGTCGGCGGCGATCTGGTCGCGATCACGCCGGCCGGCTCCGATGACGACGGCGATGCACTGGCGTGGAGCGGCAGCAACCTGCCGACCAATGCCACGGTGGATGTCTCCACCGGCGAATTCAGCTGGCAAACGGCCGTCGAGGACGCCGGTTCCTACTCGAACGTCACCCTCACTGCGGATGACGGCTCGGCGCAGGCCTCGGCCTCGTTCGACATCACCGTCACGGGGTCTGTCAACCACGTACCGAGCATCACGGCGATCATCA
>JBKJUD010000046.1:0-2949 GCA_046590735.1 Candidatus Eiseniibacteriota bacterium
CTCGGAGCCGATCGTGCGCCGGGTGCGCGAGGTGGTCGAGCGGCTCGCCAAGGAGCAGGGCTACACCCTGGTGCTCGACACCGCGCAGGGCAACGTGATCTTCGCCAACCGCTCCTACGACATCACCAACGTGGTCCTCGAGAAGTTGGCCGAACAAACCGCGCCGTGACCGTCCGGGCCGGGGCCGCTCCGCCGCCCCAGCGCCCGCAGGGCGCGTGGCGGACCGCGGGGGAACTGGCCGCGGCGCTGGACGCCACGCTCCGCGGCGACGCGGCGCGCCGGGTGAACGGTGTCGCCGGGCTGACCGAGGCCGGCGAGAGCGATGTCACGTTCCTGCAGTCGCCGCGCCACGCGGCGGAGTACGCGGCAACGCGCGCCGCGGTCGTGCTGGTCCCGCGCGAGGCGGCGCCGTCCGACGCGCCCGCCGCGGGCGCCACCGTGCTGGAAGTGGAGGCGCCGCTTGTCGCCTTCGCCCGCACCGCCGCGTTGCTCGGCCTGGCCGAACCGCTGCCCACCGGCGTGCATCCGACCGCGGTGCTGGGGCGCGGCGTCGTGCTCGCCGCGGGTGTCGCGCTGGGACCCTACACGGTGGTGGGCGACGATGTCGTGATCGGCGCCGGCACTGTCCTGGGCGCGGGCGTGGTCGTGGAGTCACAGGTGCGCCTGGGCGCCGGGTGCCGGTTGGCGGCGCGGGTGGTGGTGATGCGCGGCACACAGATCGGCGACCGCGTGATCGTGCATCCGGGCGCGGTGCTGGGCGCCGAGGGATTCGGATTCGTGCGCGAGGCGGACGGACACCGCAAGGTCCCGCAGGTCGGCGTCCTCGTGGTGGGCGACGACGTGGAGATCGGCGCCAATACCACCATCGATCGCGGCGCGAGCGCGCCCACGATCATCGGCCGGGGCACCAAGATCGACAACCTCGTGCAGATCGGGCACAACGTGCGCGTCGGCGCACACTGCTTGTTGGCCGGGCAGTCCGGCATCGCCGGCAGCTCGGTGCTCGAGGACGACGTCGTCCTCGCGGGCCAGGCCGGGGTGGCCGATCACCTGCGCCTCGGGCGCGGTGTGGTGGCGGGCGCGCAAGCCGGCATCACCGGCGACATCGAGGCCGGCCAGACGGTGTCGGGGTATCCGGCATTGCCGCACGCGCTGGCCCGTCGCGTCTACGCCGTGCGCAAGCGCCTGCCGGAAATCCTCGCGCGGCTGCGTGCCGTTGAGGCCGCGCTCGAGGCGTCCCCCGGGGAGCGGCCCGCCGAGTGAGCGGCGCGACGCCCGCCCTGGCGCCGGGCCTCACGCTCGCGCGCGAAGTCGAATGGGCCGGCATCGGCCTGCATACCGGGCAACGCGCGCGCGCGCGGATCTGCCCGGCGCGCCGTGGCATCGTCTTCGAGCGCCGCGATCTCGCCGGCGCCCCGCGCGTGTCCGCCTGCGTGGCGACCGCGCTCGCCGGCACCGTCGGGCGGCACACCGTGCTCGAGCGCGACGGCGTCCGCGTGGCGACCGTCGAGCACGTCCTGTCGGTGTTGTCCGCTCTCGGCATCACCGCCGCACGCATCGTGCTCGAGGGAGAGGAGGTGCCGGACGCCGGGGACGGCAGCGTCGCCGAACTGGCCGCGTGGATCGATGCCGCGGGTGTGGCGCCGGCGCTGCCTGGCCCGCCCGCATTGGAGCCCGCGGAGGTGTTTCGCTTCCGCGACGGGAACGCGCACTTCGAGGTGGCACCCGCGCGGGGGCTGTCGGTGGAGTACCTGTTCGATCACCCGCATCCCCACCTCGGGCGCCAGGAATTCGGACTGGAAGTGTCCCGTGCGCGCTTCATCGCCGACATCGCGCCGGCCCGCACCTTCGCCACATTGGAGGAGGTCGAAGGGTTGCGCGATCGAGGCCTCGCGCGCGGCGGGTCGCTGGACAACGCCGTCGTGGTCGGGCCCGAGGGCCCGCTCGGCGAGGCCGGATGGCGGTTTCCCGGCGAGGCAGTGCGGCACAAGGTCCTGGATTTTCTCGGCGACCTGAGCCTGCTGGGCCGCCCGCTCCACGCACGGGTCCGGGCCGAGCGCTCGGGGCATCGCAGCAACGTGCGGTTCGCCGCCGCCCTCGAGGACGCCTTCGGCGCGACCGCGCCCGACCCAGTGGACTGATCGCGCGCGTCCGCCAAAGGCGTGCGTTTCCGCCCGCCAACCCGTAGAATACGCCCCATACGCGTCTTCCGATGAGTGCACCGGGCGCGCGGGGCGGGAGCCTCGTCGCGCGCGCAACAGGCGATGAGGAGAGTCTGGATGTCCGAGACATCGACGCCGGTCCCGCAAGCTGCCGCCGCGATCGGGTCCTACTGGGGTGACATCAACCGCATCCTGGAGTGGCTGCCGCACCGATTCCCGTTCGTGTTCGTGGACCGCATCCTCACCCTCGACCTCGAGGCGCGGAAGGTCGTCGGCCTCAAGCAGGTCACGCACACCGAGACTCACTTCCAGGGGCACTTCCCGGGCCAGCCGGTGATGCCCGGCGTGCTGATGATCGAGGGCATGGCGCAGACGGGCGCGGTGTTGCTCTACCAACTGATTCCCGACCACGAACGCAAACTCATCGTCTTCGCCGGCATCGACAACACTCGCTTCCGCCGCCAGGTGGTGCCCGGCGACACCGTGACCTATGAGGTGGAGATCACTCGGCTGCGCTCGATGTCGAGCCGCATGACCGGACGCGCGCTGGTGGACGGCGAGGTCGCGGTCGAGGCGGAGTTCATGTCCTTCATCGTGGACCGCGCCCCGGATGCCTGATGCTGTGACGCCCGCACTCGGCATCCATCCCACCGCCGTCGTGGACGTCGGCGCCGACCTCGCGCCCGGCGTCCGCGTGGGCGCTTACGCGGTGATTGGCCCGCACGTGCGCATCGGCGCTGGCACCACCATCGGGCCGCACGTGTTTCTTGACGGCTGGACGCAGATC
>JBKJUD010000410.1:0-16135 GCA_046590735.1 Candidatus Eiseniibacteriota bacterium
ATCCGGGGTGACCGTGAAGGAGAGGGAGTCATCGAGTTGGACGACGGACGCGCCGTCGGGCGCGATGCTCCCCCCGGGCGCGGCGGACGCGGTGATCGTGAACGAAGAGTCTGCGGCGCCCTGCCAGGGGAGCGGCGACGAGGAGATCCCTGTCGGCGGCCCCCCGGGCGTCACCGCGGCGAACGCGGGGAGCGCCATCAGCAGCACGGCCAGCCCGGCCAGCAACGCGGGCAACCGATGGTGCTGTGGGCGGGGCACTGACAGACGCATGTCGCCTCCGGAACACAGGGCAGGGAGAATACAAATGCCGACGGGTGCGCCAGGGCTCGCTGGTGGCGGAGAGAGGAACCGACGCCGGATGTGATCAGGTGCGGGGAAGCAGTCGTCCACTAGTGTAGCGGGATTGCGGTCCAACTCGCAACCGGTAGAGGTTACTGCAGCAGGAGCACCGAACGCACGGCACGCGCGTGCATGGTCCGTGCGACCACCCGGTAGACTCCGGCGGGCACGGGACGCCCGGCGTCATCGCGCGCGTCCCACTCGAACACCCTCGCGGTCGCGTGCTGGGGCGGCAGGGTCATTTGCCGCACCCGGCGGCCGCGCACGTCGTAGATCCCCACCTGCGTCACCGCGGCGCGGCTGCCTTGCAGGATGAAGCGCACGGGCTGTCCGCTGCGGCCAGGCTGTGGCCCAGCCTCGCCGAAGGCGAGGACGTCGTCGAGGGGTCCTCCGCGATCGCCGGGTTCGCCGGCGCCGGTGAGCAGCGGCGCGCTGGTGATGGTCTGCGGCGAGGTCCCGTCCAGCACGTTCGTGGAAATCCAGCCGCTGAGTGCCCCGCCCTCGAAGACGGCGACGGTGATGCTGTCGCCGGCGACCGGCGCGAATCCCGCCCCGGTGAACGGGTCGCGTCCGCGGGCGAGGTCGAGCGACCACGTGGATCCCACCGGTGCGAGCAGGCCGACCGGCGTCGACACCAGGTTCCCGCGCCGCGTCCACGCCAGCACCGACACGTAGTTGGTCTGCAACGAGTCGTTCGCGGCCAGGGTGCCGAGCACCACGTAGGAGCCAGGCACGGAATCGCTCCCGGCGGTGTGGAATGTCCAGCGCGGCCCGTTCAGCGCGGAGTGGCTGCCGCACCCGCGAATGCGGAAGATGTAGCGCGAGTCGGGTGTCAGCTGGCCGACGGTCACCGCGTGCACGGTGCGCGGCAGCGCGGTCACTTCCGTCGCCGAGCGTCCCAGCTCGCCGTCGAGGCCGAAGTCGATCACGCCGACGCTCGGCGTCGTCGTCGTCCAGAAGATCGACGCGGTGGTGCCCGCGACGTTGGCCGCGAAGACCTCCGACACGCCCGACGCGCACAGGGTGAATGGGGCGCTGGTCGCGCAACTGGTCAGCGTGCCCTGGTGCCAGAACACGACACGGAGCACCGCGCTGGTCACCGCGCTTCCGCCCGGCGTCCACACCAGTTCGCTGGCGCCGCCGGCCAACGTGGCCACGTGCTCCGGGAAGGTGACACCGTTGTCGCGCGAGAGCAGGACCCACGTGGAATCGAGCGTGGTCGCGCGTGAGGGATGCCAGCGCAGCGTATCGGGCACTCCAATCTCGAAGCTCTCCCCCGCCGACGGCACGTCGACCACGGGGACGGCCAGCGTCACGGGGGTCGAGTCGCCCCCGGTAGCGAGCACTTCGCGCAGGTCATCGAGGTTGAGATGGCCCCAGGCGCCGCGCGCGTAATCGATCATCTGGAAGTACGCGACCTGGCCCCGCAGGTGGCCGGTCGGCCAGGTGCGGCGCTCCAGCCGGTCGGTCCGACGGCCCGATTCGGAGTGCAGGATGCGGCCGGTGCAGGGGTCGCAGACGCGCAGCGCGGTCGAGTCAGGACTGTCGCCGCCCGAAATGAGCACCGTCAGGCTGTCCCCGGTCAGGATCCGGCTGGAGGTCTGCGCGACGCCGGTGATGCTGTCGCCCAGGGAGAGGCCCGGCGTGCCCAGTTGCAGCGGACCTTGCCACCCCTCGGAGGTACCCAGCCAGCCGCTGCCGATCTGCTGGACCGGCGGGCGCACCTTCACCCGCGAGTCGAGAAAGGTCGATTGCTCGATGAACGCGAGGCCGTTCCACGTCCACTGCGGGAAGGGCTGATGGAAGCGTGGGGCGGGGAGGTTGCCGTTCCATACCAGGGAGTCGACCTTGATGAAGAAGCGCGTGGTGTCGTTCACCGACTCGGCGCGATGCCGCGAGAACCACTGCTGGCCGGAGTTCGGGTCGATGGGTGCGCAGAGGGCGGCGCCGCGGTCGATGATCACGCGGGAGTTGTAGTCCCAAGGTCCGGTGAAGTTCGCGGCGAAGAGCGCGGCGCTGCCGCCCACGTTCGCCTCGGTGAACACCATCGACCAGCCGGAGTTGTGCGGCATGAGCAAGGGGGACTCGAGTGCGAACCAGCTGGTCGGACCGCTGGGGTGAATCAACAGGGCGCCGAGGTCAGTCCAGTGGAGCAGGTCCGGTGACGACGCGTAGCCGATCGATCCCTTGCCGTAGGTCGAGGTCGCCGTGTACGCCATGTACCAGGTCGCGCCCACCCGGAACACGCACGGATCGCGGCAGTCGCCCCACGCGCCGGGGCGCCAGTTGGTCCAGGTGGTGTCGGGATGAAAGACCGGATTGCCGGCATAGGGCGTCCAGGTCTCGAGATCGCGCGAGGTGGCAACGCCGATCTGCTGCGAGTTGAAGTTGTCGACGCCGGTGAACAGCATGTACCACAGCGTGTCGCCGATGCTGACGACCTCGGGGGCCCAGTGGGCGCGACTGTCCCAGCCGGCGGCCGGGACCGGGAGGATGCCGGGGCGGATGTCCCAGTGGATGAAGTCGGTGGTCGTGGCATGTCCCAGGGTGTCCTGCAGCACGGCCGAGGCGCTGCCATAGGGCCCCATGGTGTAGAAGATGTGCCAGACGCCATCCTTCTTGACCAGGCAGTGGTCGGCGACGGTGTGCTGCGGGTCGACGAAGTAGGCCTGCTCGAAGTCCTCGCGGAACAGCGCGCGGGCCGGGCGGGCAATGCCCAGCCCGGCGATCGTGCACAACAGCACCATGAGTACCCAACGGGGCGCGCTCGGGAAGCGCGGGGCAGGGCACGTTTGGGGTCGTGTAGGACAGGAATGGCGCGCCTCGAGGGACGCGCGCAGCGGGGATGTATTGGGCATCGTCGGAATTCGCGGAATGGGCGCCGGCAGGCGCTGGGCGACGGGGGTCGACGCATCGCATGACACTCGAGTTTGCAGTATGCCGCACGGAGCGAGATTCAACAAGGTCCATCCCCGGGAAAGTGGCGCCGCGGCAGTGTCGCGCGCTACCCTTGGCAGGCAGGTCCCCATCCACGCAGGAGAGAAGGCATTGCCGATGGACAAGCGACAGGTTGCGGCGGCGCTCGAGGAAATCGCGATGCTGCTCGAACTCACCGGCGGCAACATGTTCCAGCTGCGGGCCTACACCAACGCCGCGCGCCTGGTGGAATCGCTCGACCAGGACCTGGCGGCGCTGGTGGCCAGTGGGGAATTGCGCACACTGAAGGGCATCGGCCCGGCTCTCGCCGAGAAGATCACCCTGCTGGTGACCACCGGCGCGCTGCCCTACCTTGAGGATTTGCGCGAGCTGGTGCCGCCGGGGCTGCTCGATGTCATGCGCGTGCCGGGGCTGGGGCCGAAGAAGGCGCGGCTGCTCCACGCCGAGGCCGGGGTGGATTCCCTTGCGTCGCTGGAGGCGGCAGTGCGCGAGGGACGGCTCAAGGACCTCGCGGGTTTCGGGCCGAAATCCGCGGCCAACATCCTCGCCGGGCTGGAGCGCTTGAAGACCGCCGGGACCCGGGTGCTGTTCCCGGTGGCCGAGCGCGAGGCCGAACGGCTGCTCGCGGTGATCCGCGCGGTGCCCGGCGTGACGCGCGCGGAGGTCGGCGGCAGCGTGCGGCGGCGGCGCGAGACGGCCAAGGACATCGACATCGTCTGCTCCGCCCCCGCCGAGCGCGTCGAGGCGGTGATGGACGCGCTGGTGGGCGCGCCGGGCGTCGCGGCGATCGTCGGACGCGGCGACACCAAGTGCAGCGTGCAGCTGACCGCCGGCCTCAACGCCGATCTCCGGGTCGTGCGCGACGGCGCCTACGTCGCCGCCCTCGCCTACTTCACCGGCAACAAGGAACACAACGTGGCGATGCGCGGCCGCGCCATCGACCGCGGCCTCAAACTCAATGAGTACGGTCTGTTCCGCGGCGATGACGCGCTGCCGTTGGCGGACGAAACGGCGCTCTACGCCGCGCTCGACCTGCCCTACATCGAGCCCGAGCTGCGCGAGGACCACGGCGAGTTCGAGGCGGCCGCCGCCGGCGCGCTGCCGCGGCTGGTGCGCGAGGACGACATCCGCGGCGTCCTGCACAACCATTCGACCTGGAGCGACGGCACCAACTCGCTCGAGGAGATGGTCGCCGAGGCCGAGCGCCTGGGCTACGCCTACCTCGGCATGAGCGAGCACTCGAAGTCGGCCACCTACGCGCACGGCCTCGACCCCGAGCGATTGTTGCGTTACCTCGACGCCGTCGATGCGCTGAACGCCGCGCCCGGCCGCACGCTGCGCATCCTCAAGGGCACCGAGTGCGACATCCTCGCCGACGGCGGCCTCGACTACGACGACGCGCTGTTGGCCCGCTTCGACTTCGTGGTCGCCTCGGTCCACTCGCGCTTCAAGATGGAGGGCGACGCGATGACCGCGCGCATCCTCGCGGCGGTGCGCAACCCGTTCACCACGATCCTCGGCCACCCCACCGGCCGGCTGCTGCTGGCGCGCGATCCCTACAACGTCGACATCGACGCGGTGCTCGCGGAGGCCGCGCGGTGCGATGTCGCCGTCGAACTCGATGCGCATCCCAGCCGCCTCGACCTCGACTGGCGCCACGGCAAGATGGTGCGCAAGCTGGGCGTGAAGATCGCGATCGACCCGGACGCGCACGCCATCGAGGGACTGTCCGACGTGCGCTACGGCGTCGGCATCGCGCGGAAGATGGGCCTGCAGCGCGAACAGGTGCTCAACGCGATGGGCTGCGACGAGCTGGTGGCGTGGCTGGAGGGGCGGCGACGCGCACGGGAGACAGCGGGCACCTGAGCGATGTGGTTTTTCCCCTCAGCACCGCCGGTCGGCGCCGCTCACGTCCTCGAGCGCGACGTGGTCGCCGCGAATGCGCACGCGCTTCGAGCTGCCTTCGAGCACGAATACCGAGTGGTGCTCGGCGTACCGCAGCAGGCGCTGGCGGTAGGTGACCTCCTCCGGCGTGCCGCGCAATCCCTTCGACAGCCCCTGCACGTAACCGTCGACCAGGCGCACGCCGTGGTCGGCGCGGCGCTGTTCGGGCCCGAGCTGCCGCACCTGGTACACGTGCTTGCGCGCCGGGCAGTGGCCGGCGTACTGGCACCACGCGCACAGCGCCGATTCCTTGGGCGCCAGCTTCTCCGGCTCGGCCATCGCCGCCTCGACGCGCGCGATCGCCACCAGCACCTCGGCGTGCAGGGCCGAGATCTGCTCGGGCGTGCGGGTCGAAGTGAAGACCGTGTCGTGGGCGAGGTAGTGCCACTTCAACTCGACCTGGCGCGCGTCGGGATGCACGCTCTGCAGCACCAACTGGTAGAGCGCGAGCTGGCGGCCCGGGGCGCCGGGCTTGTCGGAGTGAAAATCGTCCTGGCGCGGCATCGACGCCGCTGTCTTGTAGTCGTGAATCTCCCAGACGCCATCGGGACGGCGGACGACGCGGTCCATGATGCAGCGCATGATCCAGCCGCGCGTGGCGTCCACCGGGAAGCGCATCTCCTGTTCGACCGCCACCGAGTGCTCGGTGGCGGGGTCGAACGGCAGGTGCCGTTTCAGGTAGTCGCGCAGGAAGCGCTCGCCGTTGGCGCGGTAGGTGGCCACCGGGGTGCCGGTGCGCACGATGTAGATGGCGTCGTGCCAGTGGCGATCCCACGCGGTGTGATAGCCGGCGAGCACGGCCTCGATCACCGGCATCTCGCGGCGCTCGATCCAGCCGCGGTAGATCTCCTCCAGCGCCTCGTGGACACGGTGTCCGACGTAGATCTCGATCGATTCATCCGGCAGCCGCAGGCGATCAAGGTACTCGAGGCGGAACTTCCAGCCGCACTGGTCGAAGGTCTTGAGCTTGGAGTGGGAAAAAATCGACGACATCAGGTCCTCGGGCGGGTGTGGGCGTCCCGCACTGTAGGAAGATGCGCGACCGGACGCAAGGCCCAGCACGGACCCGCCGATAACCGCCCAGGGTCTTGGCGCGGGGGAAGTTACGCGGCTGTGGGAAATGCCGCACAGGGGCGTGCAGTTTGCCCGGTCCCCTCCGGGGATCTGCCCGAAAGTCCGATACCCTGTGTACTTGCCCGGCCTCCCGTGCCGCGGCGGCATCGAAGCGCGAGTGGAGATCATGGATGTTCACCATCATCGGCATTCTGGTCGTGTTGGGGTCTGTGGCGGGCGGATTCACCATTGCCGGTGGGAAGCTCCCTGCGCTCTTTCACGTCTCGGAACTCTTGACTATTTGCGGCACCGCGGCCGGCACCATGCTGATCGCCACGCCGATGCCGGTGCTCAAGCAGTTGGGTGGTCGCATCGCCGCGCTCCTCAAGCCCTCGCGCTACAGCAAGACTCTTTATCTCGAGTCCCTGCGCTGCCTGTACGAGTTGTTCACCATGGCCCGCAAGGACGGCTTGGTCGCGATCGAGCAGCACATCGAGAGCCCGCACAAGAGCGCCATGTTCCAGAAGTACCCCGCGATGGTGCACGACCACCACGCGCTCGGGTTCCTGTGCGACTCGCTGCGGCTGGTCCTGGTGGGGGGCGTGCCGCCGCATGACCTCGAGGCGCTGATGGACCAGGACATCGACTGCCACCACGAGGAATCGTCCAAGCCCGCCGGCGCGCTGCAGAAGGTCGCCGACGCGCTGCCGGCCATCGGCATCGTCGCGGCGGTCTGCGGGATCGTGGTCACTATGGCGGCGATCGCTGGCCCGGTGGAGCAGATCGGCGAGCACGTCGGCGCCGCGCTCACCGGCACGCTGATGGGCGTGCTGCTGGCCTACGGGTTCTGCGCGCCGCTGGTGGGCGCGATGGAGGACGCCACCGGCACCGAGTCGCGCTACTACCTCTTCCTGAAGGCCAGCGTGGTGGCCTTCGCCAAGGGCTTCTCGCCCATCGTGTCGGTGGAGTTCGCCCGGCGCGCCATCTTCGCCGAGGTCCGGCCCTCCTTCGGCGAGATGGAGAAGTCCTGCAAAGACCTGAAGAAGGCCGCCTGATGAGGACGCGGTGAGCGGGGGACCGTCCGGCCCGGCGCCGATCATCATCATCCGCCGCAAGCGCGCGCATGGCGGCGGCCATCACGGCGGCGCATGGAAGGTCGCGTTCGCCGACTTCATGACCGCGATGTTCACCCTGTTCCTGGTGCTCTGGCTGGTCAACCAGTCGTCCGACGTCAAGTCGGCGATCGCCGGGTACTTCCAGGACCCGCTGGGACGCGCCGACGAGTTCGGCTCGTCGATCATCCCGGGCACGGGCTCGCAGGCGGCGACCGTCCGCCCGCTGCAGCAGTCCGACATCATCGAGATGCGCCGCGACAAGATGCGCACCGCCGCCGAGGCGGTGAAGAAGGCGATCGAGGCGAGCGGCGAGCTGTCCGGGGTGAAGAACAACATCGAGATCACGCTGACCAAGGAAGGCCTGCACATCGAGCTGCTGGAGGATGCGTCCGGGACCTTCTTCCAGAGCGGCAGCGCCAGTCCGAGCGACCGCGGGCGGGCCATCCTGACATTGCTGGGCACCGAGCTGGGTTCGCTGGAAAACCCGATCCACATCGAGGGGCACACCGACTCGAACCCCCTGCAGCAACGCGGGACCTATTCGAACTGGGAGCTGAGTGCCGACCGCGCCAACGCGGCCCGGCGCATCATGGCGAAGAACGGCCTGCATCCGCGCCAGGTCACGCAGATCCGCGGACTGGCGGACCGCGACCCGCGCGACCCCGCGAATCCTGCCTCGTCGCGCAACCGGCGCATCGCCATCGACGTGCTACTGGCGCCCGGCGAGCAGGAAATGGTGGCCGCCGGCATGATGCCCGACCTCGGGCCCAGCGAGATCCGGCTGCCCCAGCAGCGACCGGCGCAGGCCAGCGCCTCGGGCACCCACCACGCCCCGGGTCCTGCGGCGTCCGGGGCGCCGGGCGGGACGCCGGCACGATGATCGCGCGCGACGCGGTGATGCTGGTCGGGGCGGACGCCCTCACCTACGCGACCTTCGCACGGGTCGCGGAAAGCCTGCGTGATATCCGCATCCTCGCCGTCGATCGCATCGGCGACGCGATGGCCGCCACGCCGCGCACCCTTCCCCTCCTGGTGATCGCGCGCCAGGCGCCGGGGAGCCAGAGCGCCTTCGACGTGTGCCGCAAGGTGAAGGCACACCCCGGACTGGCCGCGCGTGTCTTCGCGGTGGCCGACGAACCCTCGACGATCGAGTGGGACCGCGCCTTCAGCGCCGGCGTCGAGGCGATCCTGCCGTGGCCGCTGACCAGCGCCGACCTGCGCCGGCTGGTGGAGGCGGCGCGGCGCGTGCGGCGGTTGCACGAGGCGCTGGACGCGATTGCCCTGCCGCTCGACGCGCCGCCGCCGGTGCACGCGCTGGGCGACACCTGGCTCGCGCCGCTGTGCGAATTCCGCGATGAATTGGTGCCCGGGGCCCGCATGCGGGCCGAGCGGACCGTGGAGTTCTCGCATCACCTGGCCGCGCAATTCGGACTGCCGGCGATGTGGCTGCGCGACCTCGATCGCGCCGGCCGCTTCGCGGACCTCGGACTGATCTTCCACGGCCGCGGCGGGCACGGAGAGGGCGGCCTGGGGTGGCACGCCGCGGCGCGCGCGCTGGGGACCTACGCCCTGATGCGCCGCATCGATGGCATGATGGCGGCCGCGGAACTCACCGCGATGATCAACGAGAACTGGAACGGCAGCGGCTTCCCGCGCGGCATCGCGCGCACCGACATCCCGCTGCGGGCGCGCATCCTGCGCGTGGCGCGCGACTACGTGGACGCCGGGGAATCCGGCAGCGTGGAACCCGGCGAGACGATCGCCGCCGGCGCCGGCACGTTGTACGACCCGATGGTGATCGAGCACTTCCGCACGCTGGTCGCGGTGGCGCGAGCCGCCGCCGCGCTCGAGACGTCGGAAATCGTCCCGGTGGGCGCGTTGCGCGGCGGCATGATCCTCGCCGACGACGTCTTCACCCACGGCGGCCTGCTGCTGCTGCACGAGGGCACGCTGCTCACCCCGCAGACCATCCAGCAAATCCTGCGCGTGCACCACATCGAGCCGATCCGGCCCGGGATCAGCATCCGCCGCGCCGCCGCGGCGTGACCGCGGACCGTCACCGCGGATCGTAACCGCGCGGACGGGCGCGTGGCCGCCTAGACGGCCTGCAACAACGTCTGCACCATCTGGTCCGCCGCCGCCACCAACCGCGCGGCCGCCGAGTACGCTTCCTGCTGCGCGATCAGGTTGGTCATCTCTTCGTCGAGATTGACGCCGGCCACGCTCTGCCGCTGCGCCTCCGCGCTGTCGGAGAGCGTCTGGTAGATCGAGACATCGTTCTGCGAGTTCTGCACATCGACGCCCACGCGCGCCGCGGTCGCAGTGTAGAAGTCGCGCAGGGTCGCGCCATTCAACTGGGTGATCGCGGTCCCCGCCAGGGTGGCGATGGAGAGCGCGACGTTGCCGTCGCCGGGGGCGGTGGAAGCGCCGGCCGCGATGTTGCGTGTCGAGCCGAGCACTGCGGCAGAGAGCGTGATGGTGCCGGCCGTGATCCCGGCGGGATCGAAGAAGTTGACGCCGGTCTGGCCGTCCTGCGTGTAGCCGGTGGAGTGAATCGCGTTGACCTGCTGCACGATCTGCTCCGCGAACTGGTTCAGCTGGCCGCGCAGACGGGGCACCGTGGTGTTGATGGTGGTGAGCAGCCCGGCGAAGTTGCCCGCGCCGGGCGCGAAGGTGTCGGTGCTGCCGGTCACCCCGATCGCGTAGCTGCCATCGGACTGCGGACGCAGCTCCAGCGGGTGCGACACGCCGCCGTCCACCAGCAGGTGGCCGTTGCCGATCACGCCGATGGTGCCGTCCCCGTGCTGCACCACCTGCACGGCGGTGATCGAGGACAGCTGATCGACGAGCGCATCGCGCTGGTCCAGGAGATCCGGCGCGTTGTGGTCGGGTCCGCCGCTGACCACGATCTGCGCATTGAGGCCGCTGATCTGGCTGGTCAGGGTGTTCACCTGGCTGATCTGCGAGCGGAGCTGGCCCAGCGCGTCGGATCCCGTCTGGCTGATGTCGCTGTCGAGGCGGCGGATCTGCGCGGCGAGCCGGCTGCCGGCGCTGACCACCAGGTTGCGGTTGGTGGTGCTGCTGGGGTCGTTCGCGAGATCGCTGAACGAGTTGAAGAACGCGTCGAGCGCCGCGGACACGCCGGTGTCGGACGGCTCGTTGATGGCGTTCTCGACCTGGCGCAGGAAGCTGTTGCTGGTGTTGGCTTGGCCCAGCAGGCCCGACTGGCGGCGGAACAGCCGGTCGGAGAAGTCGTCGCGCATGCGCATCACGCCGGTGTCCGAGACACCGCGCCCCAGGGTTCCGAAGGCGTCGCGCTGCGGGACGGCGGCCATGATGCCGAGACGCTGGCGGCTGTAGCCGGGCGTTTCCGCATTGGCGATGTTGTGGGAGGTCACCGCCATCGCGCGCTGCGAGGTCATCAGCGCGGTGCGGGCGATGCTGAGCAGGCTGGAGAGCGACATGTCAGGCCACCTTGTTGAGGAGGACGCTGGAGCGGCGCGCCGGATCGTCCCGGCTGTCGCCGGCCGTGTAGGTCGGCGTGCTGTCGCCCAGTGTCGAGAAGAGATCCTGCAGAAAGCGCTCGCCCGCCTCGACGGCGCCGCGCAGCACGCGGTGATTGATGGCGACTTCCTGGGCCACCGCCTGCGCCTCGCGGCGCAGCGCGCGGCGCGCGTCCTGCACGTGGGCCGGGAACACCAGGCCGAGCGCGTCCTCCACGGCGTCGAGCGGCAGCGCGGCGTCGCCGCAGAGCGCGTGGAGCACCTGGCCACGGGCACGCCGCGCATCGGTCAGCGCCTGCACCAGCCGTCCGATGTCGGCGATGGTGGCGTGCACGTCGGGCGCGCTGCTGGCGGCGATCGCCGCGCGCTGCGCGATGAGCGCCTCGCGCAGCGTGACGACCAGCGCGGCTTCAGCTTCCAGCGCGGCGCGCAGCGACTCGATGGGGGCGGTGAGGTCGGACGATGGACGGTGCGTGGGAGACGGGGTCATCGGTCACTCCGGGGTGCCACGGGGGAATCGGGCGGCAGGCGTTGGGACAGCTGGCGGTACGTCGCATCGCCGAGGCCCCCGCGCGAGCGGGCCGCAGCCACGCTCGCCAGGCGGTCGTCGAGCATCGACGTGAACATGTCCTCGCCGGGGTTGGTGCGGCCCCCGGCGTCCTCGTGCGGCACCGAGGCGCGCATGGCGGCGAGCATCTGCCGCAGGAACGCCGCCTCGAATTCGTGCGAGACCTTGCGCAGCGTCACGCGCGGATCGGCAGCGGGCGCCTGCAGGGCGGTGCCCTGGTGCAGCGGCACGCCACCGCGCGCCGCGCGGAGTTCCAGCGCGAACGGGCGGGTGGTCGCGCGCAGGTCGCCAGTCACCGGGATACCGGCCGTGGCGCGGGCGAGCGGAATCGCGCGGCTCCCGGGCAGCGTCGCGTCGGCGGAGTTCACGTGCGGGCCTGCGACGGGACGCGGCGCGGCATCAACGGATCACCACTTCGGCGGTCAGCGCGCCGGCTGCCTGCAGCGCCTCGAAGATCGCGGCGATCTCGGGCGCGGTGGCGCGCGCCGCGTGCAGCCCGGCGGCGATGTCGCCCACCGAGGTGTTCGCCGGCATCGACAGCGAGGCATTTTCGAGGTCGGCGGCGGGGCTGCCGGTGCTCGGCAGCGCGGGGATGCCGGGCACAGTGCCATTGGGAGTGGAGGCGTTGGCCGCCCGCGCCTGCACGCCGCTGCCACTCACGCCGATGCGCAACGTGATGCCGCGATGACTCACCACGGCCGGGCCGACGGCGATGGAGCCGCCGGCGACCACGGTGCCGTCGCGTCCGTTGATCACGATGCGTGAGGCAGCGCGCGGCGTGACTTCCACGGAATCGACCGCGGCCAGAAACGTCGCCACGCCGCCGTTCTGCGCGGCCTGCTGCGGCGCGGTGAGCACCACCGAACCGGGGTCGGTGACCGCCGCGGTCTGCGCGCCGAAGGTCGCGTTGATGGCCGCGGCGATGCGCGAGGCGGTGGTCATGTCGGGCTCGCGCAGCGCGAGACTCATCGACGGGATCGTCGCGGGCGGATCCACTTCGATCACGCCGCCCTGGCGGATTCGGCCGCTGTTGCCGCGACGCGCGGCCCAGCCGCGGCTGGATTCCGGCGCATCGACATAGACGGCGCCCTGCGCGGTGGCCACCGGCGGCTGGTTGGGATTCTCCACCAGAGGGGTCATCCACAGCGTGCCGCCGCGCAAGCTGCTGGCGTCGCCGATCGCCGACACCTGCACCTCGAAACGGCCGCCGGTCCGCAGATACGGCGAGACCTCGGCGGTCACCAGCACCGCGGCGATGTCGCGCGCGCGGATGTACTCCGGCGGTACCTCGATCTGGAATCGGCGCAGCAGGTTCACCACGGTCTTCACCGTCGGCGTCTGCGCGCTACCGCCGCCGAAGCTGCGGTCGCCGGTGCCATCGAGCCCGATGACCAACCCGTAGCCGACGATGCGGCGCGGCACCTCGCCGTGTCGCACCGTCAGGTCGCCGACGCGGGAGGGCATCGCCGCCGCGACCGCCGGCGCGCCGAGCACGAGCGCGACCAGGACGCGAATCGCCCACTGGCGAGGAGCCCTCACGGCCAGAGGATCCCGAGGATCTTGCCGAAGATTCCGGTACGCGGTCCCATCTTCTTCCCCTTGTAGGTGATGATCGCGTTGCCGACGCGGTTGCTGAGCACGCTGTTGTCGGCGGCGACGTCCTCGGTGCGGACGAAGCCGGTGAGCGCGACGTCCTGCGCGCGGCCATCGACGGTCACCTGCTTGCTGCCGGCGATCTCGGCGACGCCGTTGGGCGAAATGCTGGTGACGCGGACGGTCAGCACCGCGGTGAGCGCGCCGCTGCGCTGCGTCTCGCCGGTGTCGCGCGAGTCGCTGTTGATGCCGGTGCTGATGGTGGCGGCCTGGTGGGTGGTCGAGAGGTCGGCCCTGAGCGAAGGACGCAGCGAGCGGTTGCCCACGGCGACCGTGCTGACGCGTTCCTGCGCGGCGGTGGCTTCGTCCACCACGATGGTGAGCACATCCCCGACTTCCAGCGGCACGCGGTCGCTGTACCACGACCCGCGGATGGCGCGCGCCCGCGCCGCGGTCGCCCGCGACAGCGAGTCCGCGCGCACGGCGGCGAGAGAATCGACCGCCGCCTGGTTCACCGGGGCGCCGGCCTTCGGCTGCTGCGCCGGGGCCGCGTGCGGCAGGCCGAGCAGGAGCGTGAAGGCAAGGACGCCGAGCGCGAGGCCGCGTCGCATCATGTGGGTTGTCGTCGTCACGGCGTCACCCCCGCCAGCAGCACCGCGCCATCGGGGCCGGCAATGCCGTCGTACGGCGCGCCGCGTCCCTCGACGCGCGCCCGCACCCGTTCGCCAGCGCACGCCGCGTGGAGCGCGACGCCTGTCCATTCGAGATGGATCGCGCCGCGCGCCCACAGCAGCCGCACGGATTGACCCTGTTGCACGACGGCGGGTGGCACCGCGTCGCCCGCGCGTACGGGATCGCCGACGGCCACCGCGCGCCGGAGCACCCACCCGGGTTGCGGCGTGACCTGCCCCGCGAGCGGCGGCCCCCAGCGCAGCCGGGAATCGAGGGTGAGATCCGATGTGGTGAGCACGGCGCCTTCGGCCAGCGCGCGCGCCAGCGTCGGCACCGCCACCCGGACGCCGGCGCGGATGCGGATGGCCTCCTCGCGGCCCTGGGCGCTGGGAAGGAAGCAGACGAAGTAGCCGTCGGTCCCCTTGCCCGCCACGCGACACGCGGTCGACGCGGGGAACGCCTCCACCTGCGCGGCGGCGCGGCCGAAGTCGATCACGATATCGGACACCGGCACGCTCCACACCGCGGCCACCTGCGCGGCGACGGTCACGGCAATTGCCGGCGCCGCCATCGCACTGGACGGCGCGAGCAGACAGTACGCAGCGGCGAGCAACACCCGCGCCGCGCCTGCCCAGCGCGCGCTAGCGGACAATGTCATTGGTCGCCTGCATCATCGACTCGGTGGTGGTGATGGCCTTGGCGTTGATCTCGTAGGCGCGCTGCGCCTGGATCATGTCGGTCATCTCCTGCACGATTTCCACGTTGCTCGACTCGAGCGAGCCTTGGATCAGCCGGCCGAAGCCTTCCTCCTGCGGCGCGCCGGTGATCGACTCGCCCGAGGATTCGGTGCCCTCGTACAGGTTCTCGCCGAGCGCGAGCAGGCCGTTCGGGTTGAGGAAGCGCACGAGTTCGAGGTGGCCGACGTCGGTGGGCGTCGAGGAGCCGGCGCCGGTCACGCTGACCACGCCGCTCGGGCTGATCGCCACGCCGGTCGCGTCGCGCGGAATCGTGATGGCCGGGAGGAGCTGGTAGCCGGCCTTGGTGACCAGCGTGCCGGTGTCGGAGATGGTGAAGCCACCGTCGCGCGTGTAGGCGGTGGAGCCGTCCGGCTTCTGCACTTGGAAGAACCCGTCGCCGTCGATCGCGACATCGAGCGGACGGTCGGTGGCTTCCGGGGCGCCCTGCGTGTGCAGGCGCAGGATCGCCCCCACCCGCACGCCCTTGCCCACCTGCTGCGGCGCGAGCGTATCGCTGCCGGCGTAGTTGACCGCACGCGCGCCCTGCACCGTCTCGTAGAGCACGTCCTCGAACGACACCTTGCTGCGCTTGAAGCCGGTGGTGTTGACGTTGGCCAGATTGTTGGCGATGACTTCGATCATGCGCTGCTGCGCCTGCATGCCACTGGCGGATGTGCGGAGACTGGAGTTCATGGAAGCGACACCTTTCTAGTGTGGCCGTCGGATTCGGGGCGAGCTGCGGGCGCGGAGGGCGCTACGGCAGCCGGCCGACTTCGCTTGTCACGGTGGCGAGGACGCCGTCCATCGCCCGCAAGGCGTCGGCGTTGGCGGCGTAGGCGCGCTGGATCGTCACCAGGTCCACCATCGAGGACACCGGGTCGAGGTTGGCTTCCTCGATCGCGCCCTGGCGGACGGTCGTGGTCTCGCCCGCGGGCGTGCGCGGACCGCGTGAGATGTAGAGATTGGCGCCTTCCTTGGAGAGGTCGGCGGGGTCCGCGGTCTCGACGCGCAGTTCGCCGACCGGCGCGCCGTCGACCAGCACGGAGCCGTCGTTGCGCACCTCCACGGACGATCCGTTCACGACCAGCGGCCCGTGGGTGCCGAGCAGCGGATTGCCCTGCGTGTCGATGACATGGCCAGACGGATCGAGGCGGAAGGAACCGCTGCGCACCAGGCGGTCGCCGCGCGGGGTCTGGACGACGAGAAAGCCGGGGCCATCGAGCGCGAGGTCGAGCGCGCGGCCGGTGTCGCGGAAGGTGCCCTGGCGCATGTCGGTGGTTTCGACCGCCACGGGATGGCGCTGGCCGCCGACGAGATGGGCAGTGATGCGGTCGGCCTTGAACCCGGTGGTGCTGGAGTTGGCCAGGTTGTTGGAGACCACCTCCTGCATCCGCGTGTAGTACGACATGGTCCGCGCGGTGTTGGCGATCCCGTTGAGTGCCATGTCTCCTCCTCGATGGCGTGCGACGGATTCCGTTCCGGGGAGGCATGAGCGCAAGGCCCGTGCCGCCGTCGCCGCACCGCTGGAGGCGCGGTGCAACTCCCTCTAGCGCAGTCCGCTGGCCGTGAGCCGCTGGCGCGCGACCGGCAAGCGCAACACCGCGGCGAGGCCGGCGAGCGGCAGGTTCTTCCGACCGCGGCGGCGGAACCGGAGACGCTTGCCGTCTTGCAGGC
>JBKJUD010000088.1:0-9061 GCA_046590735.1 Candidatus Eiseniibacteriota bacterium
GTCGGCGCTGGGATACTGGAAGAAGTCGACGCCGAGGACGTCGATCACGCCGTCCTTGGCTTCGCGCCGCTCGACGGCGGCGGCGAACACTTCGTCGGCCTTGGCGGCGAGCACGAAGTCGTTCTTGTGCAGGCCCTGGATCTTGTGGGTCCAGGTCTCGACGACAGTGCTGCCCCAGGAGACGTGCAGGTCGGGATGATGGCCCTCGATCTCGGCGACGTCGCCGACGCGGCGCGCGAAGTCCATCGCCGCGACGAAGTCGTCGAAGGCGTAGGCCTTCGAGAGCCGCGCGATGCCCTCGCGCTGCACCACCGACCAGCCGGGAACCTCGGGCATCCACTCCGCGATCTCCGCGTCGGTGAGCGTCGGCACACCGCCGCGGCAGGGCACGCACGCTTCCTTGGTCAGTCCCATCGCACTCTCCCCTGTTGCGCGTGGGCGGGCGCGAGCCCGCACCGCGACCCTAGTCGTGCACCAGTTTCTTGTAGCGAATCCGGTGCGGCTGGTCGGCATCGGCGCCGAGCCGCTTCTTCTTCGCCTCCTCGTACTCGCCGTAGTTGCCCTCGAACCATACCACCTTCGAGTCGCCCTCGAACGCCAGCATGTGGGTGGCGACGCGGTCGAGGAACCAGCGGTCGTGCGAGATCACCACCGCGCATCCGGAGAACGCCAGCAGCGCGTCCTCGAGGGCGCGCAGGGTGTCGACGTCGAGGTCGTTGGTGGGCTCGTCGAGCAACAGCACGTTGCCGCCCAGGCGCAGCATCTTCGCGAGATGGACGCGGTTGCGCTCGCCGCCGGAGAGGTCCTTGACCCGCTTCTGCTGGTCGGAGCCGCGGAAGTTGAACGAGGCGACGTAGGCGCGCGAGGCGATTTCGCGGTTGCCGATCTCGATGATGTCCTTGCCCTCGGAGATCTCCTGCCACACCGAGTTCTCGCCGTTGAGCGAGTCACGCGACTGGTCCACGTACCCCAGTTGCACCGTCTCGCCGACGGTGAAGGTGCCGTCGTCCGGCGCCTCCACGCCTGTGATCATGCGGAACAGCGTCGTCTTGCCGGCGCCGTTCGCCCCGATCACTCCGACGATGCCGCCGCGCGGCAGGTCGAAGCTCAGGTCCTCCATCAGCACGACGTCGTCGTAGCCCTTGCGCACGTTCTGCGCACGGATCACCACGTCTCCCAGACGCGGCGCCGGCGGGATGACGATTTCAGCGACACCCTCGCGGCGCTGGCTCTCCTGCTGCACCAGCGACTCGTACGCGGTGATGCGCGCCTTGCCCTTGGCGTGGCGGGCCTTCGGCGCCATGCGGATCCACTCGAGTTCGGAGGCGAGAGTTTTCTGCCGCGCCGACTCCGACTTCTCCTCCTGGCGCAGCCGTTCCTGCTTCTGCTCGAGCCACGCGGTGTAGTTGCCCTTGTACGGGATGCCGGACCCGCGATCGAGTTCGAGGATCCACTGCGCGCTGTTGTGGAGGAAGTAGCGATCGTGTGTCACCGCCACCACGGTGCCGCTGTAATCCTGCAGATGCCGCTCCAGCCAGCCGACGGACTCGGCGTCGAGGTGGTTGGTGGGCTCGTCGAGCAGCAGCATGTCGGGCTTGCGCAGCAGCAGCCGGCACAGCGCGACGCGGCGCTTCTCGCCACCCGAGAGAACGCTCACCGGCTGGTCCGGCGGCGGGCAGCGCAGGGCATCCATGGCGATCTCCAGCTTGCGATCGAGATCCCACGCATCCATGTGGTCGATGGCTTCCTGCACCGCGCCCTGCTCCTCGAGGAGCTTCTCCATCTCCTCGGGCTCCATCGGCTCGGCGAAGCGCATCGAGATCGCGTTGAAGCGATCGAGCAGCGCCTTGGTTTCGTGCACGCCCTCCTCGACGCATTCGACCACCGTCTTGTCCGGGTCGAGCTGGGGCTCCTGCGGCAGGTAGCCGACGGTGGTGCCGTCGGCCTGCACCGCCTCGCCGAGGAATTCCTTGTCGACGCCGGCCATGATGCGCAGCAGCGTCGACTTCCCGGCGCCGTTGCCGCCGAGCACGCCGATCTTGGCGCCCGGATAGAACTGCAACCAGATGCCCTTCAGCACTTCCTTGTTCGGCGGAACGATCTTGCGCAGGTCCTTCATGGTGAAGATGTACTGGGCGGCCACGGCTTCCTCGCTGGATGGGATCAGGCGGCGGGCGGCGCTGGGCGCCACGCGCGGGTCACGAACGGGGCGGCGCGGGGCGCCGCCGGGCGATCAGTGTGCGGAGGCGGAGGCCATCGCGCGGGCGCGCGCCACCGCGCGCGTCCGGGCGACGTCCTCGTCGATCTGGGCCACCAGTGCGGCGGCGTCGGCGAACCGGCGCTCCTCGCGCAGCCGCTCGAGCAGCGTCACGCGCAGCGTGCGGCCGACGAGGTCGCCCTGGAAGTCGAGCAGGAACACTTCGACGGTGCGGCGGCCATCGGTGACGAAGGTCGGGCGCACCCCGATGGACATCGCGCCGATGACCGGGTCGCCGGCGCCCTCGCGGGCCCCGTCGACACGTACGGCATAGATGCCGTCCGGCGGCAGCAAGGATCCGGGGTCGATGGCGAGATTGGCGGTCGGGTAGCCCAGGGTGCGCCCGCGCCCATCGCCGGTGACCACCAGGCCCTCGATGGCGTACGGCCAGCCGAGCAGTCTGTCCGCTCCGTCCAGATCGCCCGCGGCGACCAGCCGGCGGATGCGCGTGCTCGACACGGGCTCGCCTTCCAGCACCAGCGGCTCGACCGCGCGCACCGCGAACCCGCGCGCGGCGCCGAGGTCGGCGAGCACATCGCGGGTGCCGGTGCGCTGGTGCCCGAGCGCGTGGTCCGGTCCGACGACGAGCGCGGCCAGCGGATACCGCGCGGCCACGGCGTCGAGGAATTCGGTTGGGGTCAGCCGCGCGGTCTCCGCGGTGAACGGCCAGACAGCCGGGACATCGATCCCGGCGTGCGCCAGCAACCGCAGGCGGGTGTCGAGCGAGGTCAGGCGCAACGGCGCGCGCTCGGGCGCCAGGATCGTCAGAGGATGCGGAGCGATGACCAGCGCCACGCTGCGCACGCCGCGCGCGGCGGCTTCCGCGCGCACGACCTCGAGCACGGCGCGATGGCCGCGGTGCACGCCGTCGAACACGCCGACGGACACCACGTGGCGGCGAGCGTCGCTCATGCCAGCGTCACCTCGGCGTCGCGGCGCGCGGCGGCCGCGACCTCCGCCGGCGTGCTGAGCACGCGCAGCGGCTCCATGCGGGCATCGGCGGGCAGCGGCTGGTCGGCGTCCGGCACGTGGATCACGGCGAGCAGGTGACCATCGGGCGCCCGCACGGTGGCAACGGTGTGCCCGCGCGTGTCGCCCTCGAGGTGCACGCCGGCCCACGGCGGTGTCTGCCCGTGCACGGTGCGTTCGGCTTGTTCCCACGTGAGAGTCGCCGTCGGCAGGAAGGCCAGCGCCTCCTCCACCGACAGGCCGCTGCCGGTGAGCACCGCCCCGGCGTCCACGTCGCACAGCCGCGCGGTGGGCAACGCGCCCTCCAGCGTGAAGGGACCGGCGGCCTCGCGGCGCAGCGCGGCCAGGTGCGCCCCGCAGCCGAGCGCCTCGCCGAGGTCGCGGGCAATCGCGCGGATGTAGGTGCCCGCGCTGCAGGTCACGCGGATGCGCACGCGCGGCGGCTCGCACTCGAGCACGTCGAGCGCGCGCACATGCACGTCGCGCGGCGGGGCTTCCACCGTTTCGCCGCGGCGCACGCGGCGATACATGCGCTCGCCGTCCACCCAGACCGCGGAGATCTGTGGCGGCACCTGCGAGAAGGTGCCGCGGAACGCGCCCAGCGCGGAATCGACGTCCTCGCGCGTGACGGTCACCGGACGCTCGACGAGCATGGTGCCGGTGCCGTCGTCGGTGTCGGTGGTGGCGCCCAGCGCGATGTCGGCGAGGTACACCTTGATGGTCGCCGACAGGAAGCGGATGATGCGCGTCGCGCGGCCGGTGGCCACCACCAGCACGCCGGTGGCGAAGGGGTCGAGCGTGCCGGCGTGGCCGGCGGTGCTGCCGCGGCCGAGCGCGCGTCGCACCCGCGCCACCACGTCGTGCGAGGTGATGCCGGACTCTTTGTCGAGCACGTACACGCGGTCGAGAGCGCTCACGCGGTCACCTCCGCATGCAGGACCGCTTCCATCGCCGCGCGCACCGCCTCGGTCGCCGGCGCCAGCGCGCCCGGGATCGTGCAGCCGGCCGCGCGATCGTGACCGCCGCCACCGAAGCGCACCGCGGCGGGCCGCACCGATACCTCGCAGCGCGAGCGGAACGACACCCGCACCTCCCCGGCCGTCACCTCGCGCAGCAACGCGGCAAACGCCACGCCCTCGATGTCGCCGAGGTAGTTGACCAAACCCTCGGAGTCGATGTCCTCGCCGCCGGTCTCGCGGAAGTCGCGCTCGCACAGCGTCGCGATCGCAATGCGGCCGTCGTCGTGCAGCGTGGTGGACTGGAGGATGCGCGCCAGCAGCTGCGTGGTCGGCCAGGAGCGGCGCGCGAACAGCCGTTCCGTAATCAGCGCATAGGCGCCGCCGGCCTCATGCCAATCGGCGGCAAGCCGGAGGCTGGTGGGGGTCGTGTTGGGAAACAGGAAGCGGCTGGTGTCGGTCATCACCGCGGTCAGCAGGCAGGTGGCGATCTCCGGCGTGACGCGCGCGCCGAGCGCGTCGATCAGCCGCGCGGACAGCTCGCCGGTCGCCGACACCGTCACGTCGTGCAGGTGGTGGGTGCCGAAGGGCGGCGAGGGGTGGTGATCGACATCGATGACCACCGGGCAGCGCCCGAGCGCGGCCACCAGGTCGTCGCCGACGCGCGAGAGCTGGTCGCAGTCGAACACGGCGGCGGCGTCGAACGCGGCGCCGGCGGGCACCGTGGGGTGCACATCGCCGATTGCCGGCAAGTAGGAGTAGATGCGGGGCTGCAGGTCGGGCGAGACCATGGTGACCTGCGCCGCCGAGACCTGCCGCAACGCCAGCCCCACCGCCATCATCGAGCCCAGCGTGTCACCGTCGGCGTTGACGTGGGTGCACAGCAGCACGCGTCGCGCATCGCGCAGCAGGGGCGCGAGGGCGAGCGCGGTGTCACCCGCGGGAGTGCGCGCCGGGGTCGCGCGCAGCGAGGAATCTCTCACGCGGTAGTGCCTCCCCGCGGGCCGGTGCCCTCCGCGCCGGTCGCGCCGGACGGATCGCTGGGAGTCTCGGGTTCCCCTGTCACATCGGACTCCTCGTCCGTGGGCGCCGGGGGCCGCGCGCTCTCGATCTGCGCGATCTCGTGCAGGAGTTCCTGCACCCGCGCCTGCTTCGCCATCGACTCGTCGATCACGAAACGCAATTCCGGCACCAGCCGCAATTCGACCTCGCGCTTGAGTTCGCTACGCAGGAAATGCTTCGCGTGGTTGAGCACCTTGAGGCTCTCGCGTGTCACCTCGGGGTCGCCGAGCACGCTGACCGTCACCGTCGCGTACTTGAGGTCGGCGGTGGTCTTCACGCCGGTCACGGTGACGAATCCCTTGCGCGGGTCGCGCACCCGCGTTTCCAACAGCTCCGCGATCACGCGGTGCAGCAGGTCATTGACGCGTTCCAGCCGCTGTCCCTGCACACACTCCTCCTGTCATCACGGACGGCCGGGGGATGCGACCCCGGCTCGGGGTACCGTCCGTCCAACTCCACGCGCTGGCACGCCATTCGGCGCCTAGCGCACATCCACGAAGCCGTCGAGCACGAGCACGCGCTCGTCCGACTCGATCAGACGCTGGATCGCGGCCAGTATGTCCCGGCAGCCGCTCCCTTCGTGGCTGACCACTGCCACGCCGATGCGCGCGCGCCGCCAGGTATCCTGGTGATCCACCTCGGCGACCGAGGCGTTGAAGCGTCCGCGCACGCGGTCCTTCAGCCGGTTGAGGACCATGCGCTTGTCCTTGAGCGAGGCCGAGCCCGGCAGCAGCAGCTCGACCTCCAGTGTCCCGACGATCACGGCGTGCTCCCGGCGGGAAACGCGCGCGCTATTCCAGCGTGCGCGCCACCTCCTCAATGGTGAACACCTCGATCAGGTCGTCGACCTGCACGTCCTGGAAGCCCTCGAGCACGATGCCGCACTCGAAGCCGCTCTCCACTTCGCGCACATCCTCCTTGAAGCGGCGGAGGCTGCCCAAGGCGCCTTCCCACATCACGGTCCGGTTGCGCACCAGGCGCGCCTTCCCGCTGCGCTTGAGCGTCCCGGCGACCACGCGGCAGCCGGCGACCGTGCCCATCTTCGACGACTTGAAAATGTCGCGCACTTCCGCGGTGCCGACGACGACTTCGCGCGACTCGGGCTTGAGCAGCCCCGACATCGCGTCCTTGATCTCCTGCACCGCCTCGTAGATGACCTGGTACTGGCGGATGTCGACCTTCTCGCGGTTGGCCATCTCGTTCGCCTTGGGGTCAGGGCGGACGTGGAAGCCGATGATCACCGCGTCCGACGCGGCGGCGAGCAGGACATCCGACTCGCTGATGTTGCCCACTGCGCTGTGGATGATACGCAGCTTGACCTCGTCGGTCGACAGCTTGGTGAGCGAGTCGACCAGGGCTTCGGTCGAACCGTCCACGTCGGCCTTGATGATGACCGCGAGTTCGCTGGCCTGGCCTTCCTTGATGCGCGAGTACAGGTCCGTCAGCGTCATGTGGCGCGTCGAGCGGAACTCCTGCTCGCGGTGCGCCTGCTGGCGCTTGCCGGCGATCTCGCGCGCAATCCGCTCGTCCTCGACGACGGTGAAGGTGTCGCCCGCGGTCGGCGCGCCGGACCAGCCGAGCACCTGCACCGGCGTCGACGGCCCGGCCACTTCCATCTTGCCGCCACGCTCGTTGTGCATGGCGCGCACCTTGCCCCACTGCGCGCCGGCGACGAACACGTCGCCCACCCGCAAGGTGCCCTGCTGCACCAGCACCGAGCCGACCACGCCGCGTCCCTGGTGCACGCGCGCCTCGATCACCGCGCCCTTGGCGTGGCGGTCCGGCACGGCCTTGAGTTCCAGCACTTCCGCCTGCAGCAGCACCAGTTCGAGCAGCTTGTCGACGTTGGTGCCCAGCTTGGCGGAGATGTCGCACATGATCGTCTTGCCGCCCCATTCCTCGGGCTGCAGGCCGCGCTGCGCGAGGTCGGTGCGCACCGCCTCCGGGTTGGCGCCCGGCTTGTCGATCTTGTTGATGGCGACGATGATCGGCACGTTCGCCGCCTTCGCGTGGTCGATCGCCTCCACCGTCTGCGGCATGACGCGGTCGTCGGCCGCCACCACCAGGATGACGATGTCGGTGACCTGCGCGCCACGCGCCCGCATGGCGGTGAACGCCTCGTGGCCGGGCGTGTCGAGGAACGCGATGTGCTGGCCGCTCGGCAGCTCGACGCCGTAGGCGCCGATGTGCTGCGTGATGCCGCCGGCCTCGCCGGCGATCACGTTCGACTGCCGGATGTGGTCGAGCAGCGAGGTCTTGCCGTGGTCGACGTGGCCCATGATCGTGACCACCGGCGGCCGGGGACGCAGGTCCGCGGGATTGATCGCCTCTTCCTCGATTTCCTCGAAGCCGGTTTCCGCGACGAATTCCACCGCGAACCCGAACTCGTCGGCGATCATCTCGATCGCGTCCCTGTCGAGACGGCGGTTGATGGTCGCCGGGATGCCGAGGGCGAGACAGGCGCCGAGCACCTCGCTCGACTTCGCCTCGATGCGCGAGGCCAGGTCGGCGACGGTGATGAACTCGCTCACCTTGATGGTCTTCAGGGCCTCGGTCAGCTCCTCGGTGCCGTCTTCGTTGCGCCGACGGCGGCTGCCGCGGCGGAAGCTGCCCGCGCGCTGGCCCTCGAGCGTCGCCATGGTCTTGCGGATGTTCTCGCGGACCAGCCGCTCGTCCACCGACTTCTTCTTGCCGCGTCCGCCGCCACCACCCGGGCGGCCGCGCCCACGGGCGCCGCCTCCCGCGTAGCCACCAGTGCGACCGCCGCCGGTGGCCGGCGCGGCGCCCCCAAGGGGCATGATCGCGGGGGCGCCACCGCCCACCGCGCGGGGACCGCCGCCGGCGCCCGGGCGGGCGTCAGGACGTCCACCGCCACCGGGGCGCATGCCGGCGCCGGCCTGGTGGGTCGCAGAACCCCCGCTGCTGCCGCTGCCGGGGCGCATGCCCGGCCGGCTGGCGCCCGGTTGCGGGCGCGGGCGCGGCTGGGAGGGTTGCATGTAGGACGGCAGCGTCGCCGGGGGCGGCGCGACCACCGCAGAGCCCAGGCCGGAGTGGCCCGGGTGCTGCACGACGGGTGGCGGCGCGGCCGCCTGCGCGGCCGGGGCAGCGGGCACACCATCGGGTGCCGGCGCCTGGGCGCGGGCGGGCTCGACGTGCGGCGTGTCGGCCAGCGGGCCCTCGATGCGCGGTGCCTCGATGCGCGGCGGCTCGACGTGCGGCACCTCGGTGCGCGGCGCGACCACGCGCGGCGCCTCGACGTGCGGGCGGTCGGCAGCCGGGGTGCGCGGTGTCGGGATCGTCGCGGTCGCGGCGGCGCTGGTCGGAGGCGGCGCTGCGTGCGCGGCCTTGCGCTCCTTCTTGCGCTCGTCGTCCACACGGATGGCTTCCTTCTCCATGTTGAACCTGCGCCGCAACGCGTCGAGATCCGAATCCTCGAGGGTGCTCATGTGGCTTTTCACGGGGACGCCGAGTTGCTTCAGGGCTTCCACCAGGGCATCACTGCTCAAGTGGAAATCTTTGGCAACCTGGAACACGCGGGGTTTCTTCACGAAGCAACTCCCTCCTTGCCAGCCTCCTCGCCGCTCTCATCCGGTGCGGCGGGAAGTGGAGCCTCCTGCGCTGGCTGGGCTCCGTCATCGCTCTTGTTGTTCTCTGCTCCCGGGTCGGGTCCCTCGGCCCGGACCTCGCCGGCGTCGGCGGCCAGCGCGTCGTCCGACAGGATCACCTCGGGGGCCTCCGCCTGCGCGGCGTCCGCGCCGGACGGCACGCCGAGCGCGTCGTCGGCGATCGCCATCAGCTTGGCCGCCACCTTGTCGCC
>JBKJUD010000130.1:0-5792 GCA_046590735.1 Candidatus Eiseniibacteriota bacterium
CGTCGGTCTCGGCGGCGGGGACGATGTCGACCAGCCGGCCCGCATACATGACGCCGTCGTGCTCGTCTCCGCCGACCTCGGCGAGCTGCTCAGCCTGGCGGACCGCGTCGGCGTCATGTATGCGGGCCGGCTGGTCGACATCGTCCCCGCCGCCGAGACCGACGAGCGCGAGCTCGGCCTGCTGATGACCGGCGGCTCCCCGGCGGCGCGCATGGTGCGCAAGGTCTGAACCTCGCCCTCAAGCCTCGCGATCAGGGCAGGAACAGGAGCCGCGCGGTAGCTTGCCGCCCGCCTGCCTCACGAGCGGTCACGAAGTACACGCCGCGTGCCACCGGACCGCCTCGGGCATCGCGGCAATTCCACACCGCCAGGCTAGTGCCGTCACCCACCGGCGCGACGACGAGTTGCCGGATCCTGCCGCCCCGCACGTCCAGCACCTGCATCTCCACGGGCCTGCCCGAGGAATTACAGCGCAGTTCGACACCGGCGGCGGTGCGCGACTGCTGGATCGCCAGCGGGCGGACGTCCGACACCTCTTGGTGCCGGGGCAGCGCCGAGGTCGAGCCGCCCTCCACGAACAGGGGCGCGTTGGTGACGTTCAACGTCACGAACCCGTCGGTGGGGGTGAGGTAGGTGACCGTGGCGTCCTGCTTCGTCTTGCCCCCCTCCGTGACCACCGAGGTGATGCGGACCACCCCAGTGGCGGGGATCGACACGCTGCGGGTGCCGGTCGGCGCCCACACGATGTCCACCGGGCCGCGTGGCGTCTGGAATCGCATGTCGTAGAGGTAGTATCGTTCATCGACGCCGGTGCGATCGCTCATGTCGGCGGCGCTGGTAAATCCCGCGAGCTTTTCCGTCACCTGGCTGTAGGCCTCGAAGGAAGGCTTGGGATCGGCCATGGGATAGGGATTCCACCGGGTGAGCGACACGTTGATGAACTGGTCAGTGTAGTCGAAGTTGCCCGCGGTCGGCGGGTGGTAGGCGTCGGCGACCTGGGATACGCCGTTGGCTGCGCACTCCGCGAGCCACTGCACGGTGGCCTGCGCTCCCAGGGTATCGGTGTACCCCTGCGCACGCGAGAGGAACGGCGCGCCGCCCTCCATCGCCCAAATTTCGCGGGGCTCGGGCATCAAGGAGCGGATCCACGCCAGCTTGCCGGCGACCACGTTGTGCGTTTCGTAGGAGTGCACGTCGAGGATGTCGTAGGCGCCCTCGTTGATGAGCCGCTGGGTGTCGAAGCTCCAGGGTTGCACCACGTTGTACGGAAGGCCCTGCGTGGGCGGATAGAGCTTGATGAACCCGGCGTTGTAGGCCGCGTTCCACGTGCGCGAACTCGAGAGGCCCATGGTGATGACTTTCGCGGCGGGATCCGCGGACAGGATGGCGGCCCGGGTCACCGCGAGGTAGGCGAGGTACTCGTCGATGGTGCCCTTCCAGAAGCTGTCCTCCGCTTCGATGTGCCAGTAGTGGTTCGGACAGAGGAGATTGGGCATGTCCATGAAACCGTCGCCGTCGTAGCGCTCCACGACCCGGCTCACCGAGTCGGCCCAGGCAGGCAGGCTTGACGGGATGTAGGCGTTGAGAAAGGTGTCGGGCGCCGCCGTGAACGTCGTGTACTGCTGCAGGCCGGCGTTACACTGCAGGGCGATTGTGCTGTCCGCGAAGCTCCACCAGCGGGCCTCCAGCGGGCGCACCAGCCGGTAGGTCCACTTCGCGCCCAGATACTGCAGGCGGGGCGCGTCCGGCAATGTCGTGCGGCTGCGAAAGACGCCAAACTGCTGGCCTGCGAGCGACGGCTGGGCCACGGCGGCGAGCGCCACGGCAACGACGGCGAGCACGCCTCCACGAAAGGCGCAGCGAAGGGAAGTCGGAAGCACACGATACATGCGAGTCCTCAGTGGCTCAGGGAGCCCAAGGGTGGCCGACGGCTTCGTGGGGACGAGGCGGCGGCTGGAAGGCAGGGGAGCGGGCCGGTGGGGAGCGGTACGGTGGGGAGTGGTACGGTTCCGACTTGCGAGCATGCCCACTATATCGGCCGGGTGTTGATTCGACAAGCGCGCAAAGTGCGCCTCATCCGGGGGCCAGAGACCTTGGGGGCCGGCCGGCGGAGGCGGCGAACGCCCGGCGCGAGATCCCGGCCCGGCCATGGGTCCAGCGGCCGGGGGGCCGGATCTTCCTCGCCCGGGTAGCAGAGTGCTAAGATCCCGGCCATTCCGACCTGCCGCGACAGACGCGGGGCGCGACGGTGTCGCCTGGTCGTGCTGTCCTCGCGAAGGGATGCCACCGCCCATGATCGAACGCCTGATGTCGCGCCCCGTGGAACGCCTGCCGAACAGCGTCCGCTTCCACGGCCGGACGCTGTACCTGACCGAGGACCCGGCCCTGCTGCGCCGCCAGCTCGAGGGCGAGGACCTCGCCTGGGATCCCGCCGACCCGGCGCAGAAACTCCGCGACGACATCTCCACCGACGAGATCACGCCCGCCTACATCTGCTACTACTACGACCAGCGGCTCGGCGAATTTCCCTACCTCGGCCTGACCTGCGGCGGCGAGGCGCCGGTGACCCGCAACGCGGTGAAGAACGGCGGCTTCGTGGCCAGTGTGGCCGGCAAGCGCCGCGGCAAGGGCTCCAGCCGCGAGGCGTCGCCGTACGCCGAGCTGCACGCGGGCATCCGCGTGGTGTTCGCCGAGAGCTTCGAGCGCATCTACCGCCAGAACTGCCAAAATCTGGGCCTGCTCACCTCCACCAACTTCGCGCTGCTGGCGCGCGTGCAGCGCGGCGAGGACATCCCGCTCGCCGAGTTCACGGCCGACGCCGATGCCATCACCCGCGAGATCATCGCCTACGGCGGCCTGTTCTGCTTCAACATCGCACGGCTGCAGGGCAAGGTCTCGATCGCGCTGCCAGACACCGCGCCGCGTCCGATGACGCTGGCCGAGAAGATCCTGGCCGCGCACTTCGTCACCGACCTCGCGACCGGCGCGGTCGGCATCCCGGCGGTAAAGCCCGGCGACTCCGGCTTCGTGCGCACCGACATCCGCTTCAGCCACGAGTACGTCACGCCGATGGCGGCGATCATGTTCGATGAGATCGTCGGCAAGGACGGCAAGGTCACCGACAAGGACTCGATCTACCTGTTCCGCGATCACCTCACCTTCCTCGCCGACGTGATGCCCGAGGAACGCAAGAAGGCCGGCCTGCTCGATCTCGCCTTCGACCTGCGCGACTTCCAGGCCGATTTCGCGAAGCGCCAGGACATCCGCCTGCACGGCGAGGTGCCGGGCGCCGGTAGCGAGGCGATCTGCCACTCGAAGATCTACCAGGACTACGCGCTGCCCGGCCAGGTCATCGTCGGGTCCGACTCGCACACGCCGCACTCCGGCGCGGTGGGGTGCGTGGCCTTCGGCATCGGTACCACCGACGTGTCGAACTCGTGGCTCACCAAGGACGTGCGCGTGAAGGTGCCGGCCACCGTGCAGATGCAGGTCAACGGCGTGCGCCCGGTGAACGTCACGGCGAAAGATTTCATGCTCGCGATCCTCTCGCACCCGTACGTCAAGGGCGGGCAGGCGCTGGGCAAGGTGATCGAGTACACCGGCGACGCGGTGCGCGCGCTGGACATCGACGAGCGCGCCACGATGACCAACATGGCGGCTGAAGTCGGCGGCTTCACCGGCATCGTCGCGCCCGACGAGAAGACGGCGCAGTTCCTCGTGCAGCAGCGCGGCATGGACGTGGGCGAGGCGCGCGCGCTGTGCGCCCGCTGGCAGCCCGACGCCGGCGCCGAGTACGAGACGGTGCTGGAGTTCGACGCCACCTCGCTGCGGCCGCTGGTGGCGCGGCCGGGCGACCCCGGCAACGGCGTGGCAGTCGACGAGATCGGCGAGGACGTGGCGATCGAGATCGCGTACGGCGGCTCGTGCACCGCGGGCAAGCGTGAGGACATGGACATGTATGCGCAGGTGCTCGCCGAGGGACTGGCGCGCGGCCAGCGCGTGCATGCGGGCACGAACTTCTTCATCCAGTTCGGCGCGCAGGAAGTGAAGGACTACTGTCGCACGCAGGGCTATCTCGACGTGTTCGAGAAGGCGGGGGTGACGCTGGTCGACCCGTCCTGTGGCGCCTGCATCAACGCCGGCCCGGGCGCCAGCACGCGCAAGGACCAGGTGGGCATCAGCGCGCAGAACCGCAATTTTCCGGGACGCAGCGGCCCGGGCCAATTGTGGCTGGGTTCGCCGCTGACCGTCGCGGCGTCTGCACTGGCCGGCCGCATCGTGGCTTGGGAGCCGGCCGTGCCGGCCGAGGTCCGCTGATTCCGCGACGTCTTCCGTCGCGGCTCCCCATTCGAGGAACGACATGCGTGCAGGGATGATGTGGGGCGCGGCGCTCGCCGCGCTCGTGCTTGGTGCGTCGGCGGCCTCGGCCGCGGACGCAGTGTCGGAGATTCCCGGATTGCGCGAGGAGGCGCGGCGGCTCGCCGCTGCCGATTCCCTGCGCCACCCCGACGAGGCGCACCTGCGCCACGCGCGCCAGCTGACCTTCGGCGGCGAGAACGCCGAGGCCTACTGGTCCTTCGACGGAAAGTGGCTGTCGTTTCAGTCGACGCGTGACGGCCATCCGTGCGACCAGCAGTTCGTCATGCGGTCCGACGGCAGCGACGTGCGCCGGGTCAGCCCCGGCACCGGGCGCACGACCTGCGGGTACTTCCTCAAAGGCGGCACGCGCGTGCTGTTCTCCAGCACGCACGGCGGCTCGCCGGCGTGCCCGCCGGTGCCGGACTTCTCGCAGGGCTATGTGTGGGCGCTCTATCCCGACTTCGAGATCTACACCGCGCGCACCGACGGCAGTGATCTCCAGCAGATCACCCACTCGCCCGGCTACGACGCCGAGTCCACCGTCTCGCCCGACGGCACGCAGGTGGCGTTCACCTCGATGCGCACCGGCGATCCCGAGATCTTCGTCATGCACGTCGACGGCTCGAACGTGCGCCAGCTCACGCATGCCAAGGGGTACGACGGCGGGCCGTGGTGGTCGCGCGACGGGAAGTCGATCGTCTACCGCGCGTTCCATCCCGCCACGCCGGTGCAGACGGCCGACTGGGATTCGCTCATCGCGCAGGCCAAGATCCGCCCGACCACGCTGGAGTTGTTCGTCATGAAGGCCGACGGCAGCGGACAGCGACAGGTCACGCACCTCAACGCCGCCAGCTTCTGCCCGTACTTCTTTCCCGACGGCAAGCGCATCCTGTTCGCCAGCAATCACGACGATCCGCGCGGCCGCAACTTCGATGCCTACGCCGTCAACCTCGATGGCAGCCACCTGGAGCGGCTCACCACCGACCCCGCGTTCGACGCCTTCCCGATGTTCTCGCCCGACGGCAAGTCGATCGTGTGGTGCAGCAACCGGCACAATGGCGGCGGGCGCGACACGAATGTCTTCGTCGCCGACTGGGCGAAGTAGCGCGCGGCGCTACCAGCCCAGCGAACGCAAGGCGGCGAGCCGGCCGCCGCGGGAGTCCGGCGAGTCGAGGCTGAAGGTGCGCGCGTCGCCGAGGTCGTCGCGCACGAAGGTTTCCGTTGCCGTGATCGCCGCGATCAGCGCGGCCGGCGGCTGGGCGAATGTCGCGTGGACGATCTTTCCGGCCGCGGCATCGTAGTCCCAGAAGCCCACGAGCCGCCCGCGATCGAGGATCAGGTGGTGCAACGAGGCTTGCAGTCCGCCGAGTTCGACCTGCTTGCGTTCGTCGGAGACCAAGCGGGAGGCGTCCGCGGCGTCGACCATGTCGGCG
>JBKJUD010000465.1:0-3325 GCA_046590735.1 Candidatus Eiseniibacteriota bacterium
GGCAGCCCGCGTCGCTGCGGCGCGGACAGCGCGACCCGCGCCCGCAGGGGGTGGAAGGCGTCGCCCGGGCGCATGACGCCCGGAATGACGGGCTCGTCCCCGCGCGCGAGCGCCCGCGCCATCGCGGCGAGCGCCGGCTCGTACTCGCCGGCCAGCACGAAATCGGCAAGCCCGGCTTCGAAGAGCCAGTCGCGGTTGAGCGCCGCGTACAGCCCGGCGAAGGCCAGCCGGGTGTCCGGCGCCGTCGCGCGGATCGTTCGCGCGGCCTCCACGGCCACCCGCAGCGCCGTGTGCATCGGCGTCAGCAGGACGACGAGGCGTGCCGGTCCCGCTGCGGCCAGCACGAGCTGCTCGACGGCGAGGTCCAGCGCGCGTGGGGCGAACCCGCTGTCCTCCAGTGCCGCCGCGGCCCAGGCCGCCGCCAGCGGCTGATGGCCCAACTCGTAGCAGGACAGCAGCATGATGCTGCCGGGCTCGGCCCAAGCGCCGGTGACGGGGGATGAGGCGGGAGCGTACATGGAGGGCAGGATACCACGCCGCTGTGCGGCCCGCGTGGGGCGGACCCGGGACACGGGTTCGGTACATGCAGGCCACTCCATCCTTCAGGTTTTGCACCCGGATGCCGATGACCCGGGGGAAGTCGGAGGCATGGAGGTCGCCGGCACCGGCGATTTGTCGCCTGCCTTCCGTCCGACCACTACTGGTCGACACGCCCATTCGGATACTCGTGCCCGATGATGCTGCCCCTGCGTCCCCCAGCCGTTGTGGTGCCTGCCCGCCGGCGTCCTGGCGACCGCCGACAAGTCGGATACTTCCTGCTCTCGGGCCTCCTGCTGGCCTCCATCGTCCTGTCGCTGGTCAGCAACCGACGGCACGCAGCGCTGAACGCCGAGTTCGTCGAGGTCAACCGCAACTGGGGCGTGCTCCTCGAGCGGTTGACCGGGTTGAACGAGCTGGCCGCGACGATGGACAAACCGGGCAACCAGGTCTTCGTGTCGCACGACGTGACGGGGGAGCGCGCCAGTCTTCAGGCCGCCCGCGAGGAGTTCGAGATCGCCGCCGACTCCCTCCAGCAGGATATCCCCTCGCTCATGCAACCCAACGACGCGTTGGTGATGGGCACCGGGCTGATCCGCATTCGCGAGGGGCTGGAGCGGGTGGAGCAGCGGGCGCACGATGTGCTTGACGCCTTTGCCGCCGACGCCTCCACCGCCGGCGAGAGCATGGCCTTCATGGACCAGGAATACATGATGGCCACTGCCAACTTCGCCCGCCTCGCCCACGTCGCGCGCATTCGGCAGAACGCCGAGCAGGACGTGATCCTCGCGCGCGGCGAGGACCTCAACACGTTCGACCTGTGGATGGCGCTGATCCTCTTCGCGCTGGCCAGCGGCACCGCGATGGTCAACCTCCGCGTCGCCCGCCGCAGTGCGTCCGCGCTGGCCGAGCGCGCCCGGGTGGTGGCGGCGCTCGAGGAGCGCGAGGCCCGCCTGCACGCCATCGTCACCCACGCCCCCGATGCCATCGTCACCTACGACGCTGCCGGCCTTCTCGAGTCCGCCAACCCCGCCGCCGAGCGGCTGTTCGGCCACAGCGCGGCCGATCTCGCCGGCACGTCGGTGGTCCGGCTGCTGCCCGCAAACGCGCGCGAGGAACTCCTGCAGGTGCTGCTCGCCACCGGCGAGGGCGAGGAAGCCCGCGGCCGCGAGATCTCCGGCCTGCGCAGCGACGGCGCCGAGCTGGCGCTCGACGTCTCGGTCAGCCACGTCGTGCTCGGCGGGCGCCGCCTCTTCACCGCGATGCTGCGCGACATGAGCGACCGCCGCCGCGCCGAGCGCGAGCGCGACCGCTTCTTCCACGTCTCCATCGACCTGCTCACCATGATCGACTTCGAGGCGAATTTCCGGTCGGTCAACCCCGCGTTCACCGAGGTCCTCGGGTACGCCGCCGAGGACCTGCTCGGCCGGCCCTTCGTGTCCGTCGTGCACCCTGACGACCGCGAGGCCACGCTGGACTTCTCGCGCCGGGTGAGCGGCGCCACCGAGACCATGCAGTTCGAGAACCGGTGCCTGGGCAAGGACGGCGCGGTGCACTGGCTGCTGTGGAACGCGACGCCGTTCGCCGACGAGCAGATGGTCCTGGCGTCCGGCCGCGACATCACCGAGCGCAAGTCGGCCGAGGAAGCGCTGCTCAAGAGTGAGGAGCGCAAGGGCGCGATTGTGCACAGCGCGCTCGACTGCATCATCCTGATGGACGCGCAGGGGCGCATCACCGAGTTCAACCCGTCGGCGGCGCGCACGTTCCGCCGTCGCCGCGAGGACGTGCTGGGGCGCTCGCTGGCCGAGGTGATCATCCCGCCGGCGCTGCGCGCGGCGCACGCCCGCGGCCTGGCGCGGCTGATCGAGACCGGCGACGGCCCCGTGCTCGGCCACCGCATCGAGGTGCCGGGCCTGCGCTCCGACGGCGTCGAGATCCCGATGGAACTCACCATCACCACGATCCCCACCGACGGCCCGCCGATGTTCGCCGGCTTCATGCGCGACCTCACCGAGCGCAAGCAGGCCGAATCGCGCCTCGCGTTGCAGAACGGCGTGACACGCGCCCTCGCCGACGCCTCCAGCCTGGAAGTCGCGGCGGCGGACGTGCTCGCCACCCTCGGCCGTCACCTGGTGTGGCCGGCCGGCGTCTTCTGGCTGGTGGACAGTGAGGACCAGCGACTGCGCAGCATCGCCCTGTGGTCGGGCAACGACCCGCTGATCCGCGACTACACCGAGGACAGCGTGGGCCTGTTGCTGGCGAAGGGGGAAGACCTGGCCGGGCGCGTCTGGGCCAGCGGGTCCCCGCGCTTCGTCGAGCACATCTCGACGACCGAGTGGTTCACGCGGATGGAAGGCGCCACCGCGGCCGGCCTGCGCAGCGTCATCGGCTTGCCGATCGGCCGCGGCGATGAGGTGCTCGGCGTGATGGAGCTCTATACCACGAGTTCCGAGCCGCCCGACGACGACCTGATGCAGGTGCTCACCTCGCTCGGCCAGCAGATCGGCCAGCACGTCGAGCGCCGCCTCACCGAGCGCACGCTGCGCGACCGCGAGGTCGCCCTCACCGGGTTCTATGACAGCGCACCGATGATGATGGGCATCATGGAAGTGTCCGGGCGCGACCTGTGCTTCCTTTCCGTCAACACGGCGGCGCGCACGTTCATGGCCCGGAACGTCACCCGCGGGGACCAGGCCACCGACATCGGCCGGCCGCGCGTCTCGGTCGACCGCTGGCTGGAGGCGCTCGAGGAAAGCCGAACGCTCGGCCGCCCCGTGCAGTTCGAGTG
>JBKJUD010000086.1:0-5106 GCA_046590735.1 Candidatus Eiseniibacteriota bacterium
ACGGCACATCGTGGCCCTTCACCGGGATGGCGCCCTGCAGGTTGCCCTGAGACAGCGCGTCCCAGTCGTTGACCTTGTAGTAGAAGTCCATCTTCTCGTCGGGCAGCGAGTGATAGAGGATGCTGTCGGCCTGGTCGGGCCGGAAGCGGCGGCGGTTCTTGCGCACCGATTCCTCGTACGATACTTGGATGTAGGCGATGCCCGCCTTGCGCAGGATGTCCTCGGACAGGAACGAGAACGCCTCGCCGAAGCCGTTCTCCCCGCCGCGCGAAAACTCGATGATCGCCGTGCGCTTTTCGCCGTATTGGGGATCGGCGGCGAGCTTCTTGGCGTACGCCAGGTTGATCTTCTCGATCAGGTAGTTCCAGAAGAAGTGCTCCTGGAAGAAGTAATCCGGCGTGGTGTGCACGCGGGGCTTGCCGTGGCGCTCGAGGATGTCGTCGTCCTCGAAGCGTTCCCAGAGGATCGGGAAGTCGTCGATCTCATCGAACTCGCCGATGTGGAAGCGCCGGCGGCGCTCCTCCACCGGAGTGTGCTTGAGGAAGTCGATGACCTCGCTTTTGCCGGCCGCGGGGCGGCCGATCAGGACGACGATTTCGAGCGTGTCGGACATGCAGGACCTCGCGACAACGGGACGGCGGGCGGACGGCAGATCGCCGACTGCAGGAGGGGCGGCGCCGAAATGGCCCGGCAGGATAGCATGGGCTGCGATCCACGGCGAGATGTCGCGTGCCCTCGTGTGCGCGGCCCTCGCGGCCGGCCCGCGGCCCCGGGCGGCTGGCGGCGGACACCGCGGTTAACTCCTTGTTGCCCCGCGCGTCCGCCGTTGACCTTGTCCCCACGCAACCCCGATTGTCGAGGAGCACCCCCGGACCCGGAGCTCCCCGTGGAAGCCTCCCGCGCGTCCGGACGTCCCCCACGCGCGCGGCCGGTCCTCGCACCAACCGCGCGCCTGTTGCGCCCGATTCACCCGTCTGCCCCTGCCGCCGTCTTGCCGGCGTGGCGTGACCCTTTCCGGAGGTTTCTGCATGCTCGTCCCCGCTCTCACGCTCGTCGCCCTGGCGACAGCAGCCGCTCCGCCCGACACCATGGTCTACCCGATGGCGGCCGTCGAAGTCATCAGCACGCGCGTCCCGGAATCCGTGCTCCGCGCGCCGGCGGCGATCTCCATCGTCGGCAAGAAATCGTTCACCGACTCTCGCGAGATCAGCCTCAAGGACGCCCTCGGCGGCATCCCCGGCGTGTTCGTCCAGAGTCGCGGCGGGGCGCAGGACGTGCGCATTACCATCCGCGGCTTCGGCGCCCGCGGCAGCGGCGAGCGCTCCAACAGCGGCAGCATGCGCGGGCTGCGGGTGATGACCGACGGCATCCCCATCACCCAGCCCGATGGCCGCACCTCGCTCGACTTCGTGGATCTCGGCGGCTCGGACAAGATCGAGGTCACCCGCAGCAACGCCTCCGCTGTCTACGGCAACGCCTCCGGCGGCATCATCAACCTGCGCACCAACATGGCGTTCGCGCAGCCGTTCATCGAGCTGCAGGAGCGCGCCGGCGCGTGGGGCTACCGCCGCGACCAGGTCGTCGCCGGATCCGCGATGGGCGACGCCCGCTTGCATGTCTCCGTGCTCAACTCCCAGTTCGACGGCTGGCGCGCGCACAGTGCCAGCTACAGCACGCAAGCCAGCCTGCGGTTCGAGGCCCCGGCGGGGGAGAACTTCCGCTTCGGCTTCCTGGCCGACGCGGCGAACAACCTGAATTTCTTCCCCGGCGCGCTCACGCAGGCGCAGCTCGACTCGTCGCGCACGCAGGCCAACAAGCGCTTCGTGGACTACGACGAGCGCTCGGGCACCAAGATCGGGCGCTTCGCCGCCACCCTCGACGGCGCGCTCGACGCGCACACGCATCTCTCGGTCAACTCGTTCGTCGAGCCCAAGACGCTGTACCGCTCGGAGCGCAAGAAGTACAAGGACTTCACCCGCTACAACCTGGGAGGCAGCGTCACCGCCACGCGCACGATGGACTGGAGCGAGGGCGTCGGCAGCAAGACCAGCATCGGCCTCGACGAGGGCTACCAGGACGGCGCGATCCTGTTCTACAACGTGGTCAACGGCAACCGCGGCACCGCGCTGGCGGCCAACAAGCGCGAAGGCAGCAGTGCCTTCGGCGGGTTCGCACAGGAGGAGCTGACCTTCGGCGAGCACTGGGCGGTGCGCGGCGCGCTGCGCTACGACGCGCTCAGCTACATCGCGCACGATTTCATCGACCCCTCGCTCGACTCCACGATGACGCTCACCAAGTGGACGCCGAAGGGCTCGATTTCCTACTTCACCCCGGCGCACACGATCTACGCGTCGCTCGGTGGCGGCGTCGAGGGCCCGGCCTTCAACGAGATCGACCCGCCGGTGCCCTTCGACATGTCCACCGCGCTCAACCCGTTCCTCAAGCCGATGACCTCGCGCACGTACGAAGTCGGGGTGAAGGGCGAGGTGTCCGGCGGCGTGGGCGACGCCCATCACGTGCGCTACGATGTCGCGCTCTACCAGATCGACGTCACCAACGACATCATCCCGTACAACGGCGGCTCCTACTTCTTCACCGCCGGCGAGTCGCGCCGCCGCGGCGCCGAGCTGGGCATTGACTGGATGCCCGTCCCGCGCGTGTCGATTTCCGGCTCGATCGCCGGCACCGATAACAAGTACCTGACCTACACCAATGATCTCGGCACCTACGATGACAACGACATCGCCGGGCTGCCGTCGATCAACGCCGGGCTGAAGGCGCGGTACGCGTCGACGCTGGGGGTGAGCCTCGAGGCGGGCCTCGAGCACGTCGGCATGTACTACGCGGACGACGCCAACTCCGCCGAGGCACCGGCCTACACCCTGGTCAACGCCACGCTGGGCTACAGCGTGCCCGGCACCGCGGACAAGTTCCGGGCGTTTGTCAGCGGCAACAACCTGTTCGACACCCTGTACGTCTCGTCGGTGTTCATCAACGGGACCAGCGGCCAGTTCTACGAGCCGGGCCTGCCGCGCAACCTGGCGGCGGGCGTGACCCTACGCATCCAGTAGCGGTTGCTGCCATGGCGACGAGGGGGCGGGCCACGCGGCCTGCCCCCTTTCGCGTGGGCGCCGCGATCTGTAGACTTCGCACACCCCGCGTTCCCCCGCGCGCGGCGCCCGGCTAGGCGCGCGATGCGGGGTTCCCCATCCCCCGTTCGATCCCAGGAGATTCGCATGTCCCGTTGCCTGCTCGCGCCGCGCCCGGCCGCGTCCCCGCTCGGTCCCCGCCGCGCGCCGTACCTGGGCGGCCTGCTGGCCGCCGCGCTGTTGCTCGCCGCCCTCGCCGGTCCGGGCGATGCGCACACGCCGAAGGCGCGCGCCACCGCCAAGCGCGCGCGCCCCGCGGCGACGCACCGGGCCCTCGCGCGGCTCGCCGTCGCCCCGGGCGACACGGCGCTGCGCATCACCCTGCTCGAGACCACCGACATCCACGGTGCATTGCTCCCCACCGCGAAGGACCGCGACGGCCGGCCGTGGGGATCGGCGCCGGTGATGGCGGCGTGGGAGCGCAAGCTTCGCGACCGCGCGCACGGCAACGCGGTGCTGCTCGATGGCGGCGACATGATGCAGGGCTCGCCGGTGTCGACTCTGGTCCGCGGCCGCAGCGTCATCGAGGTAATGAACGCCGCGCGCTACGACGCCGCGGCCTGTGGCAACCACGAATTCGACTGGTCGATCGACACGCTCAGCGCGCGCATCCGCCAGGCGAGCTTTCCCGTCCTCGCCTGCAACATCTTCGAGAAGGACTCCGGCAAGCGCCCGGCGTGGATCACGCCGTACACGCTGGTGCGGCGCGGCCGGGTGACGGTGGGCATCGTCGGTGCCGCGACGCCGGACACGCCGCTGGTGACGGTGCCGAAGAACGTCGCGTCGCTGCGCTTCGACGACCCCACCGCGCTCATCAACGCCTACGCCGACACCTGCCGCGCGCGCGGCGCGGACGTCGTCGTCGCCCTCATGCACATCGGCGGCGAGGCGATCCGCGAGGGCCGCGCGCCGCGCGGCCCAATCTACGAGATGGCGCCGCAGCTGCGCGTCGACGCGCTGTTCGGCGGACACACGCACCAGTTCATCACCACCACCGTCGCCGGCAAGCCGGTCATGGTCGCCGGTTCGCACGGCCGCGCGGTGGCTGAGGTCGACCTCGTCGTCAACCGGGTCGCGCGTTCGGTGCGCGTGACCGGCCAGACGCTGCACCGCACCTACGCCGATAGCGTCAGCGTGGGACCTGCCGACCAGATCGCGGCAATCGTCGACCGCTACAACGCCACCGTCGGGCCGTTGATGGCCCGCGTGCTCGGCCGGGCCGGCGGTGCCTTCGCGCGAGACACGCCTGCGATGGGCAACTTCGTCGCCGACGTCATGAAGGCCGCCGCGGGCACACAGTTCGCGTTCACCAACTCCGGCGGCCTGCGCGCGGATCTCGACTCGGGCGCGGTCGCCCTCGGCGAGATTCACGAGATCATGCCCTTCGACAACGCGCTCGTGACCTGCACGCTGACCGGCGCGCAGGTCAAGCGCGTGATCGAGGAGCAACCCACGCGCATCTTCTTCTCCGGGCTGCGCGCCACCTACGACACGTCGCGTCCCGAGGGCGATCGCGCGACGCAGGTCATGCTCGACACCGGCGCGCCGCTCGACAGCACGGCGCACTACACCGTCGTCACCAACGATTTCATGTGGCAGGGCGGCGACGGCTTCACCACCTTCGCGCAGGGTGCCGACACGGTGCAGACTGGCAAGTTGATCCGCGACGCGATGGTCGAGTTCGTCGAGAAGGCGGGACGCGCCGGCGCCGCGATCCAGCCGGACCGCAACTTCCGCTTCGCCGGCCAGCCCTCGCGCGGGGCGCACTAGGCACATGCGCGCGCGTCACGCGATCCCGGGACGATGGACCGGGACCGCGTGCGCCGCGCTCGCACTGCTCTCGCTCGCCGCGCCTGCGGCGCGGGCGCTGACGCCGGAGGCACGCCGCGACCTTGTCACGCGCGGCGTCGAACTCGATGCGCGTGGCCATCCCCGCGAGGCGGTGCCGTTGCTGCGC
>JBKJUD010000089.1:0-5571 GCA_046590735.1 Candidatus Eiseniibacteriota bacterium
CGACCCCGGCGCGCGGCTGCACGATCAGCGCAGGTCCGGAACGTGCCAGAGATTCCCGCACGCGTCGCGGCACCTCCTGCTCGAGCGAGAGGAAGGCGACGGTCATGCTGGTTCCCACCGTGAGGGCCAGCAGCGCCACCGCGACCCACTCCGGCCGCTCGAGGAACGAGCGGGCGAACAACAGCAGCGTCAGGCGCGTGGCCGCGAAGGGTGTGACCTGGCGCGCGCGGCGCCGCGGCTCAATTGCCATGCAGCACCCGGATCGGATCGACGCGCAGCGCGCGCCGTAGCGGCAGGGCGCTGCCCAGCATCGCCACCGCGATCGCCAGCGCCAGGCTGGCGGGCAGCACCATCAGGGAGAACGACGGCGTCGCGCCGAAGGCTGCCCGGCCGATGCCCGAGGCCAGCGCGAGGCCGCCCAGGTATCCGAGCACGCCACCGGCCAGGCCGAGCAGGCCGGCCTCGCCGAGAAACAACGCAAGGATGGCGCCCCGGCTGGCGCCGAGCGCCTTCAGCAGGCCGATCTCGCGCCGTCGCTCGAGGACCGTGGCCGCCATCGCGCCCAGCACCCCGAGCGCGGACGACAACGCCGCGGTCGCCGCGATCACCGCGAGCAGCAACTGGATGCGGCCCAGCACCGCGCCTTGCGTGTCGGCCACCTCGCGCACCGGCCGCGCGCGCGCGCCGGTGAGCGTGCCGGCCAGCGAGCGCGCGATGGTCGTGGGATACGCGGTGCACACCAGTTGTTCGAGTTGCACCGGCGTGAGCGTTCGCGGATCGCGCGTGGCCAGCCCGGTCTCGGGCGTGGTGAGCGCGCTGACCTGCAGCAGGTCGAAGCGGCCCGGCACGCCGGCCAGGCGTTGCGCCAGCGCCAGCGGCACGATGACGCCGTCATCTTCGCGGCCGCCGCTGTGCAGCACGCCGGTGAGTTCGACGCGCGCCTCGCCTCCGGCGCCGTGCAGCATCAGGCTGTCGCCGGTGCGCAATCGCAGCGCACGGGCCGCCCGCTCGCCGATCAGCGCACCGGTCGTGGGCTCGTCACGCGGCCACGCGCCGTCCACGCGCCACCACGGGGCGAGCGCCCGCATGCCGGTGCGGGTCAGGCCGCTTCCCTCGGGCACCGCGTGATCGAACCAGACGCCGGTCACTATCACCCGGCGCCCGCCGTCGGTGGTGGCCGGCGCGGTCAGCGAGGGCGCATACGCGAGCATGTTGTGCGCCCAGAAGAAGGTGGAGAGCCGGGGCAGTTCCGCCTCATCGAGCAGGAGCGCCGCCCGGGCCGCCGGCATGCGCGCGCCGAGGGTCTGCACCCACCCGGCGCCCGCCGGGGTCACCGCGAGGTTGGCGCCGAAGCGTCCCAGCTCGCGCGCCATGCGGTCGCCGATGTCGAGCGCCACCGCGAGCAGCGAGGATGCGAGCGCCACGCCCAGTGCAATGCTGGCGATGGCGAGCGCCTTGCGGCGCCAGCGCCGCGCGATGGAGGCGACCAGGAGGGTGCCGAACACTAGTGGGTCACGAAGTAGGAGCGACCAGCGGTGAGCGCGGCGACGGGCACCACGACGCTTGCGCCGTCGGTGCGCGCCTCGAGGTGCCGTGGGTTGCATCCGCCGCCCATGCCGATGGTGGGGATGTTGATCGCCGAGCCACAGGTCTGGCAGATCACGTTCGGTCCCTCCTCGCGGTAGCCGTCGGGGCCGCAGATCTGGCAGGCGTCGAAGGCGGTGCGCACATTGCCGGGGGCGGCCTGCACGAGGATGAAGCGCACCGGGACACCGCCGACATCGAGCGAGTAGCGGTGCAGCTTGCCGTCGGCGACTTCCGTGAGCGGCACGTGCACGGCGCCGTCCTGCGCGGTGACCGGGATCGCCGGCGTGAGCGTGCGTGCTGCGCGCGCGTAGACGTAGCCGCCCGTGATGACCACGGCCGCCGCTGCCGCCGCGGAGATGGCCATCGTCCGCCACCGTGCGTCGCGTTGCGCGCCAGCGCGGCGCAGGCGGCTGTCCGCCGCGCTCTCGCCTGACGCGGGCGCGGCAGCCGCAGGCGCGCGCCGCTTGCCCGTGCCGCTGACCAGCAGCACCACGGTCAGCGCGAGGATCAGCACGAAGAAGGCCGCGTCATTGGTCACCAGCGGCCCGATGATTTCCATCTCGCGCCGACTGCTGGGCAGGATCATGCCCTCGCTCAACTCGTGCAGCCCGGCGACGAACAACTGCAGCGCCACCACCCCGAGGATGATGCTGGTCACGCGGAAGAAGCGCCCCAGGTCGACGTGCACCGATCCCTTCACGAAGGCGACCCCGAGCGCGATCGCCGCGACCAGTCCGAGCAGCGCGCCGATCGCGCTCGACACGCCCGCGCTGGTGAGCGACACGGCGGTGAACAGCAACACCGTCTCGATGCCCTCGCGCCCGACCATCAGGAACACGAACAGCCCCACGCCCCACGCCGCGGCCGACCCAGCGCGCGCCAGGTGGACGCCCATGCGGCCCTCGATCTCGCCCTTGAGCCGGTGCGAGGTGCGCGCCATCCAGATCACCATGGTGGTCACGGACACCGACGCGAGCAACATCGTCCAGCCTTCCCACGCCTCCTCGCTCATCTCGATGCGGCGCAGGATCACCGCGCCCACGAACGACGCCAGCACGGCCAGCGCGAGTCCGGTCCAGACCGCGCGGCCCAGGTCGGCGCGGCCACTCTTGCGCAGGTAGGCGAGGACGATCGCGATCACCAGCGCCGCCTCGACGCCTTCGCGCAGGATGATGATGAAGCTTTCAATCACGGCGCGTGATCTCCCCGGTGTCGTCATGTCGTGGTGCGTCGGCGGTAGCGAGTCCGCCGCGGATGGCGGTCAATTGCACGTCCTCGCCGGGCGGAGGATAGTGGGTGGGCGCGGCGCCGCAGGTAGCGCATACGCTGCCGTCCTCGCGCGCGTGGCTGTAGGCGGCGAAGCGGCTGACCGCGTCGCCGGCGCCGTGCGGGTTGGTGCCGACGAAGACGAGAAACTCGGCGAGCCGCTGCAAGGTCACTGGGCTCACCACGTGCTCCATCTCGCAGGCGTCCTGCGCGGCGACCACCGGTGAGACGTGCAGGACGCGGCTGAGGAACTCCTCCAGCACGCGGTGTCGCGACCGAATCTCGCGCGCTGTCTGCTCGCCCACTGGGGTGAGGTCCACGATGCCGTAGCGGCTGTGGCTCACGTAGCCGTTGTCGGTCAGCCGGCGCAACGCCTGCGTGACGCTGGGCATGCGCACGCCCAGGCGCAGGGCGATGTCCTGCACGTGCACTTCGGCGCCGCCCTCGTGCAGGGTGAGAATGGTCTTGAGGTACATCTCGCCGCTGGGACTCAACGACATCGCAGGCCTCCACCATGGGTGATTAGTCGCGCCTAACTTAGATTAGCCGCGCCTAACTTGTCAAGGGGACGAAAGTCCACCCCTTGGTCCGTGGCGCGAGCCGGCGTGCGGCGGGGCCGGGTCCCGCGGGGGCGCACCGACCACCCTCGTGTCCGCGCCAGCCTTGTTGGCCGGCCGGTGCCGTGGTACACCTCGGGACACACGACATGCCCTGCGACCACAGGCCTCGCGCCGGCCGGGGCGATTGCTCACGTGCCACGACCCAGGAGAACCTCGCCGCGCCATGGATGCCCGACACGAGTACCTCAGCGGCCGCCGGATCGATCCCGCGCCGATCACCCGCGACATCAGCCTCACCGACCTCGTCGACAACACCTTTCTCGCCTACAACGGCGCGCGGCTGCGCGAAGCCTGCCAGCTGTTCACGCGGCGCATGCTCGAGCCGGACGTCACCGTCGGCGTGTCCGTCACCGGCGCGCTGACCCCGGCCGGACTCGGCATCGCCGCGTTCATCCCGCTGATGCGCGCCGGGTTCATCGACTGGGTGGTCTCCACGGGCGCCAACCTCTATCACGACCTGCATCACGGCCTCGACCTCCCGCTGCACACCGGCACCGCATTCGTCGACGACGTGGCGCTGCGCGCCAGCGGCATCATCCGCATCTACGACATCTTCTTCGACTACGACGTCTTGCTGTCGACCGACGCGTTCATCCGCGAAGTGACACGCGCGCCGGAATTCCAGGCGACGATGGGCACGGCCGAATTCCACTACAAGCTCGGGAAGTACGTGCACGAGCGGGAGCGCGTGCTGGGCATCAAGGACAAGTCGCTGGTCGCGGTGGCGTACGAATGCGGCGTGCCGCTGTACACGTCGAGCCCCGGCGACAGTTCGATCGGCATGAACGTCGCGGCCAACACGCTCACCGGGTCGAAGCTGCAGTTCGACACCGAGCGCGATGTCAACGAGACCGCGGCGATCGTCTGGCAGGCCAAGAAGAGCGGCGGCAAGAGCGCCGTGCTGCTGCTCGGCGGCGGCTCGCCGAAGAACTTCGTGCTGCAGACGGAGCCGCAGATCCAGGAAGTGCTCGGTCTCGCCGAGAGCGGGCACGATTACTTCCTGCAGGTCACCGACGCGCGCCCCGACACCGGCGGCCTCTCCGGCGCGACGCCGGGCGAAGCGGTGAGCTGGGGCAAGGTCGACCCGGAGAAACTGCCCGATGCGGTCGTGTGCTACGTCGACACCACGGTGGCCTTGCCGGTGATGACCGCGTACGCGCTGGCCAACCGTGCGCCGCGCGCGATCAAGCGGCTGTACGACCAGCGCGACGGCCTCTACGACGCGCTCGCGCTGGCGTATCGCGAACACCTCGCGACGGTCACCCCCGCCTAGTCCATTCGCACGGAGGAGAGAAGCGTCATGCCCGTTGCCACGCCGGAGATCACGCTCGACGCCGCGGTGCTCGCGGATCTCGTCGCCACCCGCCGTCACCTGCACATGCATCCCGAGCTCTCGTACGCCGAGCATGCCACCGCGGCGATGGTGGCCGACAGGCTGCGCGCGCTCGGCCTCGAGGTCACCGAGGGCATCGGCCGCACCGGCGTGGTCGGCCTGCTGCGCGGCGGCGCGGGTGAGGGACCGACGGTCATGCTGCGCGCCGACATGGACGCATTGCCGCTGGTCGAGGAATCGTCGCAATCGTACGCCTCGCAGACCCCCGGCGTGATGCATGCCTGCGGGCACGACGGCCACGTCGCCATGCTGCTCGGTGCTGCCACCGTGCTGACCGCGGAGCGCGCGCGCTTGCGTGGCATCGTCAAGTTCTGCTTCCAGCCCGCCGAGGAAGGCCACAACGGCGCCGGCGCGATGGTCGAGGACGGCGTGCTGGAGAACCCGCGCGTCGATGTCGCCTACGGCATTCACCTGTGGGCCGACCTGGCCGCCGGCAAGCTTGCGGTGGCGCCCGGCCCGATCATGGCCGCGGTGGACGAATTCGCGATCGACATCCTCGGCGTCGGCGGGCACGGCGCGATGCCGCACCAGGCCGTCGATCCGGTGGTGGCTGCGGCGCATGTCATCGTCGCGCTGCAGACGGTGGTGTCGCGCAACACTTCGCCGCTGCAGGCCGCGGTGGTCACCGTCGGCACGATCGCGGGAGGCACCGCGTTCAACATCATCGCCGAGCGCGTGCGTCTCACCGGCACCGTGCGCAGCTTC
>JBKJUD010000298.1:0-10805 GCA_046590735.1 Candidatus Eiseniibacteriota bacterium
GCGGCGCCGCAGTTCCGGCGCGGCGGCGGCGGCCGCATCGTCGCGGTCTCGTCGATCAATGGATTGCGCGGCCGCGCGGGACTCGCCAACTACGCGGCGGCGAAGGCGGGCATCGTCGGGCTGATCAAGACGCTGGCGTTCGAGCTGGGGCCGCACGGCGTGACCGCCAATGTGGTCGCGCCCGGCTACATCCGCACGGCGATGACCGCGGACTTGCCGCCGGCGATCATCGAGGCAGCGACGAAGGAATCCGTGCTCGGCCGCCTGGGAGAGCCCGAGGACGTCGCGGCGCTGGTGGGTTTCCTCTGCGGCGACCGCGCCGCGTGGATCACCGGGGAGGTGATCAAGGTCGACGGCGGGCAATACATCTAGCCGGCCAGAAAACCAACGGCCGGCGCCCCCGAGGGGACACCGGCCGTGGTGCGTCGCGGCGCCGAGACGCACCGCGAACGTCCAATCTCCGGATGTCAGCGCACGAACACGACGGTCCCGCTGGCTTGCCGGGCGCTGTGCGCGAATCGATACAAGTAGACACCACTGGGCACCGGCGCGCCACCACTATCACGACCCGACCACGCCACCGTGTGCGATCCGGCGGGCACGGCCTGGTCGAACAGCGTGGTGACCAGCCGGCCGCGAATGTCGTACACGCGCAGCGACGCCGGCCCGCTCTCCGGCGTGCTGATGCGGAACTTGAGCGAGCGCGTCTCCGGATTGGCGCCCACCGTGACCCGGAAGCCGACATTCGGCGGGCCCGGCACCGACACGATGCCGGTGATGTTGCGCACCGCCACCGTGGCCGACTGGTCGGCAATGGCTGGATGCCCGAGCGAGTGCGCCGAATAGGTCACCACCGTGCTGTCGCCGTCCTTGGCGTTGACCGGCGTACGCACGTACACCCACAACGGGTTCATCTCGGGCGTGCAGATGCCGCTGTCGCCCCCCACCGGGCCGGTGTGATAGCTCGCGCTGCCGGCGATCGGCACATTGTTGCGGTCGACGAGCCAGCCGCGCGTGTCGCTCACCGTCACCACGAAGCTGTCGGTGGCGGCGGCGCGGTTCACCACGCACACCAGCGGATTCAGCGAGTCGCCGCCCAGCGCGACGCGGGTGGGGCCGGAGGTGACGCGGAAGGGAATCGCGGGGTCGGCATCCACCCACACCGTGTAGTCGGCCTCGCGGTGCAGCACGCAGCCGGCGTTGGTGAGGTTGAACGAGGCGTGCAGCGTGTGCGGGCCCGGCACGGTGGCGATGGTGCTCGCGGTGCCGTAGGAGAAGTAGCTGTTGTTGGCGCAGATGTCGCCGCTACCCCCGTTGTCCGCCAGCGTGTAGGTCTCCAGCGCGCCGACGCCCGGGCGGTCGAGGGTGACGGTCCCGCTGATCGCGCTGAAGCCGCCGCTCGGCCGGTTCGACTCGGTGAGGCGGAAGGTCGCGAGGATCGGCTGGCCCACCAGCACGCGCGGCCGCGTGGCCGTCGCCTCGACGCGGCCAAGGCCGCGCGCGAATCCTGCGTAATAGGTGTCCTGCTGGCCGCACGTGGTCCCGTTGCCGACGATGCAGCCGCCGGCGGTCGGCGTGCGCGCCTGCACCAGCCACGGTCCGCCAGTCCCGCTGGCGGTCGCCGTGTACGCGAAGGCCGGATACGCCGGCGTGGTGTTCTTCAGCCCGATGGTGCCTGCGAAGAACCGGCCGTCGCCGGTGCAGCTCGCGTAGTTGGTGGGCGAACCGAGCGTCGTCCCGGCGCAGGACAGGATGGCGTTGGCGCCGACGCTGTAGAAGTCGGTGAGGATGGCTTTCTGACCGCCGCAGATCTTGGCCTGCAGCGCCGCGTCATACACCTGCGCGGTGAGCGTGATCTGTCGCGCGAACACGATCAGGTCCCACGACTGCGCGAGCTTGGTGTTGAAGTCGGCGGCGCTCACTGCGGTGGTCAGCGTGGTGATGGTGCCGGCGGCGACATCGGCGTTGAGCGCGTTGCGGTAGACGCTGTTGCCGGTCTTGGAGCCATCCTCGTAGTAGAGCACGGTGGCGGCGCCCGCCGGGATCAGCCGGTGGATCTCGTTGCGCACGATGCTGGTGCCCGCGACCAGCGCGGTGAAGGCATCGGTGGCGAAGGGGTTGACGAAGGTGGTTTGCGGCCGCAGCAGTGCGCCGATCCACGTGCCCGCGGACTCGCCGCGATACGGCAGCGTGACGCGCAGCATGCTCCACTCCGGCCCGTGGCTCTGCTCGACGTTAGGGTCGGTGAGGTTCACCAGGTTGCCGGCCGGGGTGACGATGTTCCACGACAGATCGCAGCCCGCGTTGGCGCCGCTGACGTCGTGCGCGGCGATGAACGTCAGCCGGCGATCGGTGGAGCAGGCGGTGGTGGTGAACGAGACGTTGCTCACCTGGCCGGCCGGGATGGTCTCGGCCGGGTTGAGCACGGTGCTCTCGTCGGAGAGGTGGCCGTAGACGGTCGCGACCTGCTTCCACAGCGTCACCGGGGCGTCGGTGAGATCGGCGTCGGCGAGGAAGACGCCGCCATGGCTTTCGGCCAGCGTGCGCAGCGAGTCCTCGGGGTCCGAGAAGTTGCCGCCGAAGCCGATGACCGCGAGGTCGATGTCGGCGAGGGAGTCCTGCCTCGCGCTGAAGGACGCGGTGCCGTCGTTGGCCCCGCCGGCAATCACCACGATCGCGCGGTGCGGCGCGGTGGAGGCCGCGAGCATCTGCCGCGCCGCCTCGATCCCGCTGGCCACCGACGCGGTGCCGCCGGCGGTGACCGCCGCCAGCGCGCTCTCGAGCGTGGTGTTGGTGACGCCATCATTCGTCACCGCGCCATTGGCGGCGACAAACGCCCCGCCCATTTCCTTCACGGCGCCGCTGCCGTAGGTGACCAGCCCGACGCGGTGCTGCAACGCGCCGCCGCCCGGCCGCACCTTCTGGAGCAGGTCCACGAACATGCGCGCTGCGAGCGTCGCGTCGTTGAGCCGGCACGGCGTCTCGTCGGCGTTCGCGTTGCCGCCGGGACAGTTGTCGTCCATCGCGGCTGAGCGATCGAGCACCAGCACGACATCGGTGGCCTGGAGCCGATTGTAGTCGCGGGCGGTGACGTCGGGCTTGCGGTGGGTCATCCAGAAGATCGGGTCGTTCGGATTCCACTGGTAGTCGTTCATGTCGCCGCAGACGCCGCCGCCGGCCGCGGTGGTCTGCACGTGGAGCTGCGAGTGCCAGCTGTTGTTGAAGGTGGTCCGGCACTGCAGGTCAAGCCCCATCAGGCCGACGGACGCGTAGGTCGACAGCGAATCCGGACCGACGAACGCGGCCGGGAAGGCCTTGCAGGTGGTGCACACCGTGCCCGCCGGGCGCGGCGCGCCGATCTTGCAGTTGCCGTACGCGGTGGTGGTGTTCTCGCCGTCCCCGACCATCACGACCCCGGGCGACGGGTCCCACAACTCGACACGGTCGTAGCCGTTGGCGAGACGCCAGCGGTCGTACTGGTCGGAGAGTTCCCGGTGGTAGTTGATGAACAGGTTGCCCCAGGTCGTCTTCTGGTTCGTGGTGCCGGAGCAGGGAGCGTTGAAGTTGATCCAGGTCCAGTTGTCATGGTCGTCCATGACCATCTGCTGGACGGGGGCGAGACGTCCGTCCCCGACCACATCCACGAGCCAGGGAATCGGCGCGTTGGCGACGTGGGCCTGATTGTACATCCAGGCCGGCTGGACGAGGGCGGTGGCCGTGCCGGCGACCCCGGACAGCATGCAGGCGGCAACGACGGCGAGACAGCGACGCAGAGTGATCATGGGAGATTCCTTCCGTCACACGGTTCGTCAGGCGCGCGCACGCGCGGCGCGCAGCCAAGGCGCAAATCCGCAGGTGCATTGACGCGTGTGGGGCCGGCGGTCGCTGGCGGCAGGAGCGGGGGCGCCGGGGAAACGCACGACAAGCAGCAGAGATGCCAATCGTAGCACTGCGGCGCAGAAGATGTCCAGCGGAGTGCCTGTCCCCGGGTGCACCGGCGCGGGGCGCGGGCGCCGTCTGGGGCCTGCGCGGCCCGCAGGCGTCCCGTGGCCCTGCGGACCGCGGGCGGCGTGGTTGACCGGTCCGCCAACGGCTGTCTAGACTCCGCGCATTCTCCCGGCTCCGTCGGCCATGCGGCCGCGTCCCACCTCAGGCTCCCAAGGGGTCCCATGCCCGACGCAATCGAACGCGATGTTCTCGAGATGGATGTGGTGTTCGTCGGAGCCGGGCCGGCCAGCCTCGCGGGCGCGTACCACCTCGCCCGCCTGGCCCGGGAACACGACGCGGCGATCGCCGCCGGATCGAGGGGTGGCACGCCGCTGGGGGAACTCGGCATCGCGGTCATCGAGAAGGGGCCGGATGTCGGCTCGCTGGGGATTTCGGGCGGCCTGCTCGATCCCTCCACGCTGCGCGAGCTGATGCCCGACTTCGCCGAGCGCGGCGCGCCGGTCACCACCGCCGTCACCCGCGACGACGTGTACTACCTCACCGAGCGCCGCCAGTTTCGCCTCCCCTACGTCCCCCCGGCCATGCACAACGCGGGGCACTTCGTGATCTCGCTGGGCCGGCTGGTGACCTGGCTCGCGGCGCAATGCGAAGAGGCCGGCGTCAACATCCTGCCCGAATTCCCCGGGGTGAAGCTGCTCGAGGAGAACGGCGCCATCGTCGGCGTCCAGACCGGCGACAAGGGCGTGGACCGGCACGGCGCGCCCAAGCCTACCTTCGAGCCCGGCGTCAATCTCACCGCCAAGGTCACCGTACTGGGGGAAGGGCCACGCGGCACGCTCACCAAGCAGCTGATCGCCGACAAGGGCCTCGACGCGGGGCGCGACCCGCAGGTCTACGCGACCGGGGTGAAGGAACTCTGGGAAATGCCGGCCGGCACGGTGGAGGCCGGGCGGGTCATCCACTCGCTGGGGTGGCCGCTGCCCGAGCACACCTTCGGCGGTTCGTTCATCTACGGGCTGGACGAGAGCCACTGGTCGGTCGGGTTCGTCACCGGCCTCGATGCCCGCGACGCGACCACCGACCCGCACGGCATGCTGCAGGTCTTCAAGACTCACCCGCTGGTGCAGAAGCTGCTCGCGGGCGGCACCCTGGTCAGCTATGGCGCCAAGGCGATTCCCGAGGGCGGCTACTTCAGCATGCCGCGTCCCTACGCCGACGGCGTGATGCTGGTGGGCGACAGTGCCGGCACGCTCAACCCGGCGCGGCTGAAGGGCATCCATCTGGCGATCAAGAGCGGCATGCTGGCCGCCGAGACGGCGTTCGAGGCCCTGCTGGCCGGCGACTACTCCGCGCGGCAGCTCGCGGTCTTCGAGGGACGGGTGCAGCGCAGCATCATCGGGCGGGAGCTGAAGGCAGTGCGGCTGTTCCATCAGGGCTTTGCGCACGGCCGCACGCTGGGCCTGTTCAACGCGCAGTTGCAGTTCATGAGCGGCGGCGCGCTCTCGCTGGTCGGCCGGCAGTCGCACGCCGGCCACACGAAGATGCGCAAGAGCCACGGGCGCGACGCACCGCAGTTGGACGAGACGCAGAAGCGCTACGACAACTCCTACCTGTACACCAAGCTGATGGACGTGCACCTCTCCGGCACTCGGCACGAGGAAGACCAGCCGTGCCACCTGGTGATCGACGAGGTCAAGCGCGCCGACATCTGCAACACGCGGTGCGCCGAGGAATACGGCAATCCCTGCCAGTATTTCTGCCCCGCGAATGTCTACGAGATGGTGGACGGCCCCGCGGGCCACAAGCAGCTGCAGATCAATGCCTCGAACTGCGTGCACTGCAAGACCTGCGACATCGCCGATCCCTACCAGATCATTACCTGGATTCCGCCCGAGGGCGGCGGCGGCCCCCGGTACGTCGACTTGTAGGCGCGACGGCGGGCAAAAGAAATCGGGCCGTCACCTTGCGGTGAGCGGCCCGATTGTTAGAGTGATCCACGCGCGTCCCTGCTGACCGGCGTTCCGCGATCCTGTCCCCCCTCGAACGGTCACGGACTCGCATGTCGAACAGTGTGGCTCGCGCCTTCTGGCCCCGGGGGCTGCGCCCTCGACACCGGAAAGTGGCAGCGCCCTTACCGATCAAGCGCGCTACCGGGTAAGAGACGCCCGACCGCCGGGACGGGTTGCTGGCATTTCGCGCACGTCTCGCAATTCGCAAGACGGTCTCGGCTGCGCGGCAGCCCCCAACCCAGCCGGTGCCTGGCGTCGTGCATCCTGTTACACGCCCCAGGGGCGATGGTTCCGCCGGGATACACGATTGGCGCGGAATACCCGCCTCCCACGGCTGCCGCGCCCCCGGCCGCTCGCGTGGCCCAGGGCGCGCAGCGCTAGAAGACGCTGAACTTGAAGAACTTGTTCGGGTGCCGCTGGACCTCGGCGAGCAGGCTTTCGACCCCCGCGACCGCGGCGGTGGCACGCAGATAGAGCTCCTTGTCGCGCAAGGCCGCGCCGGCCGAGCCGCCGCCGCCCTCGTGCTGCAGCGCGTCGGTGAGCGAGTCGAGGCGGGCCGAGGTACGCAGCGCGTTGTCGTACAGCGCGCGGTCGGAGAGCAGGGCGCCGGTGGTGCTGTTCGGCGACTTCGCCATGCGCAGCAGCTCCTGCAGGTCGCGCGAGAGCTTCTGCATCTGTTCATTGAATTGCACGGAGGTGGTCGACACGTTGGCGGCCGTGACGGTGCCGGCGTTCGCCATGCGCACCATCGAGTCGTGCAGGTCCGACCGCGTCATCATCGCGCCGATCGACCCGTGCCCGCCCGCCACGCCGTGCAGCATGTTGGTGGTGACGTCGACGGCGGACTGCAGGCTGTCGAGGAAGGTGGAGAGCCGCGGCGCCAGCGAGGCGATCGACGCCGACTCGTGCAGGACGATCGTGCCACCATCGGGTAGCGGCGGCGACGTGTGCGAACCGGGATCGATGGCGATATACATGTCTCCGAGCAGCCCCACGGTGCCCATGGTCGCGGTGGCGTCCTTGTGCAGCAGCTTCCAGTGCTCCTCACCGAGTTCGATCCGCACGCCGACCATCCGCTCCTTGTCGAAGCGGGAGAAGTCGAGCTTCGCCACGGTCCCCACCGGCACGCCGCCGATGCGCACCGGCGAGCCGCTGACCATGCCGTTGACGTCATTGATGAAGACCCACGCCGAGTGCTTGCGCGACAGGAACTTCGGCCCGGGAATCTTGAACGAGGTCCACAGGAACACGACGAAGGCGGCGATGATCAGCGCGCCCACCTTCAGTTTGCCCCACGGGATGTCGCCAGAGCGCCTCACGCGTCTTCCTCCCAATCATCGGCCTCGGCCAGCTTTTCGCTCGCCGCCGCCATCATGCTGCGGAACGGCCGCAGGAACTCCACGGCGTCCGGGTCTTCCGACGTCAGCAACTCGGTGCCGGTCCCGTCGAAGCGGACGCGGCGGTTCGCCAGCAGCACGAACCGGTTGCCCACCTTGAGGGCGTCGGGGATGTGGTGCGTCACCATGATCGAGGTGATGTGGAAGCGCTGGCGCAGGCTCACCATGACGTCGGTGATCTGCTCGACGCTGATCGGGTCGAGCCCGGTGGTCGGCTCGTCGTAAAGCAGGATGCGCGGCTGCCCGGCCAGCGCGCGGGCGATCGCCACCCGGCGCTGCATGCCGCCGGAGAGCTGGTCGGGCATCAGGTCGATGACGTACGGCTCGAGGCCCACCATGTCGAGCAGCCGGATGACCTCGGGCTCGGCGACATCGAGTTTCTGGTGCAGTGTGTGCACCGGCGTGAAGGCGACGTTTTCGCCCACCGTCAGCGAGTCGAACAGCGCGCCGTCCTGGAACACGATCGCCATCTGCCGGCGCAGCTTGTCGAGCGCGCGCCGCTTCATCGCGAAGATGTCCTGGCCGTCGACCAGGATCCGCCCGCTCTGCGGCTTGATCAGGCCGAGGACCAGCCGGAGGATCGTGCTCTTGCCCGAGCCGCTGGGCCCCATGATCACCTTGGTGATCCCGTTGGGCACGTCGAAGGTCACGCGGTCGAGGATCAACCGGTTGTCGATGGTGTACGAGACATCCTCGAAGCGGATGCTCGCGCGACCCTGCGGCTGCTCGTCGGCCTCGATGGTATCCGGCGCGGACCAGGGTGCCCTCGGCAACCGCGGCACCTTTACCATCCGAGGAGGTTGAACATCGCGCGGGTGAGACACAAGTCGGCGATCAGGATCGCGACCATGCAGATGACCACTGCCTCGGTGGTGGCGATGCCCACGCCCTTGGTGCCGCCCTCGGCGTTGAAGCCCTTGTACGTGCCCACCACCGCGATGATCACAGCGAAGAAGAACGGCTTCACCGCGCCGACCATGAGGTCACCCATCTCGAGGCTCGCCCACACGCCCGCCCAGTATGTGGACGGCGCGATGTGCACGACGACCTGACTGACGATGTAGCCGCCGAAGATGCTGATGGCATCGGCCAGCATCACGAGCATCGGCAACATGATCATAAGCGCCACCAGGCGCGGCACCGCGAGCTTCTTGATCGGGTCGATGCCGAAGGCGGTGAGCGCCTCGACCTGGTTGGAGATGCGCATCGAGCCGACTTCCGCCGCGTGGCCGGCCGACATGCGCGAGGCAACCACCATGCCGGTGAGCACCGGGCCCAGCGAGCGGATGACCGCGGTGGCCATCAGCCGCCCCAGGTAATCCTTGGCGCCCATCTGCCCGAGTTCCTTCGAAAGCTGCAAGGCGAGCGCCTGGCCGGAGAAGAACGACGAGAGCAGGACCAGCGCCAGCGACCCGTTGCCGGCGTAGTGCATCTGCTCGTAGAGGTCGCGGACGAAGAACGGCCGGCGGAAGCACGCCGCCAGCGTGCGCGCGCCGAAGACGCAGATGTCCTGGATGCTGAAGACGATTTCCTTGAAGCGCCGGATGGGATTCGAGGCGCGCGGGACGACCGGCGGCGGGGTGGCCGGTGGCGTCGCCGCGGCGTCCGGCAGTTCCGCCGGGGCGGACACCGGGGCTTCGGCGTTCATCGGGGCCGCACGCCGAACGCCCGGGCAGGGCGAAGATGGTCTCTCACGAGGCAGATGGCAGCGATTCTCCTAGACTGACGGGACCGAGGGAACGGGGCGGCTCGGCGGCGGCGCCGAGGTTGCCCCCAAGCCCACGCTGGTCCGCAGTTCCTGTTGCAGCTTCCGCACCACCTCGCGCAGCGAGCCGGTGCGCTTGAACACCGCGCGCTGGCGGACGACCGAGGTGTCGGTGTCGAGGATCTCGTACAACCGTTCGAGTTCCTCCGCGCCGCCGAGTTCCTGCGCGATCGGCAGCAGCCGCTCCACCCACCGCTCGATGTCGGCGCGCATGCCGCACTGGTACCCCTGGTCGTTCATGACCAGGTTGGCGCGCAGGCCGAACCGCGCCGCGCGCCACTTGTTCTCCCGCAGGATCCAGAAGCGCGGCGCGGGCAGGACATGCCCGGCATCGTACTCGCGCTCCATCCACACCACCATCGCCTGGCAGAACGCGGCCACCGCGCCGATCTCGCGCATGTTGGACATCGCGTCGCAGATGCGCACCTCGACGGTGCCGTACTTGATGTGCGGCCGGATGTCCCACCAGATCTCGTTGATGGACCGGATCGTGTTCGAGCGCAACAGCACCTGCATCATGCGCTGGAAGTCCGCCCAGTTGGTCATCCGGTACGGGAAGCCCCCGCCCGGCAGCGACTCGAACACCTTGGAGCGCGCCGAGCAGAGTCCGGTATCGCGACCCTCCCAGTACGGCGAGGAGGCTGAGAGCGCCAGCAGGTGCGGGATGAAGGTGGCCAGCGCGTTGGAGATGGCGATCGCCTTCTCCGGCGTCTTGACGCCGACGTGCACGTGCAACCCGCAGGTCAGCAACCGGCGACCTGCCCATTGGATGCGCTCGATCTGCTCAAAGTAGCGCGGATCGTCGCTCATTTTCTGCTGGTCCCACGTCGAGAACGGGTGGGTGCCCGCCGAGAGCAGTCCGATCCCCATCTCGTCGGCGAGCTGGATGACCCGCGCGGTGCGGTCGGCCAGGTCGCGTTCGGCTTCGCCCGGCGTGTGGCAGACCTTGGTACAGATCTCCACCACGCACTGCAGGACTTCCTTCTTCACGTAGACCGGATCGTCGGCCCGCGCCAGCAGGGCCGGCGCGGCCGAGCTGAGTGCGCCGGTGAGCGGATCGACGGTCTGCAGTTCGATCTCGATGCCCAGCGTGGGTTCGGGCGAGCCGGGGAAGTGCAGGTTCATGGAATCAGGCCCCTTCCTGCGGCTGCCGCGCGTGGGGCGCCGCCCCGTCGCTGCCTGCCGCGGCGCGCGGAACGAGCGTGAGCGGCGGCGCCTGGTGGATCGGCCGCCCGGCCGTGAATTCGCGCCGCAGATGATTGATGACGCCGCGATGGCCCCCGGTGGCCGGGTCGGCGAAGGCCGCGCGCTGGCGCGCCGAGCCGGACCCCTGGAACGCCAATCCCTCGATGGCGGCGAGTTCCGGCATCACGCCCAAGCGCTCGGCCTCCTCGGCGGCCCAGTTGGCGGTCAGGCGGGCGAACTGCTGGAAGTCGACCAGGGTGCCGTCGCGGCTGGCGATGACCTCGGTCTGCATGCCGAATCGCGCGGCGCGCCACCGGTTCTCCGCCTTGACCCAGTGGTCGAGTGCGAGCATCACCTCGCCGGCATTGTACTGCGCGAGCAGCGAACTGGCGGTCGCCCACACTACGGCGCTGTAGGACATCACCTCGGCGAGGGTCGCGGGCGAGTCCGTGCAGCAGATGGCGAGCGCGCCGTCGTCGGGCGAGGGCGTGATGTCCCACC
>JBKJUD010000452.1:0-4827 GCA_046590735.1 Candidatus Eiseniibacteriota bacterium
GGACGTCGAGGTCAAGCCGGAGAAGCTGTCCAGCCTCGAGAGCAAGGTCGAGGGACGCGGGCTGGCGTTCAACTTCGTCGTGAAGTACGCCGGGCAGCACAAGGACCTGAGCCTGACCTCGCCGGTCACCGACGCGATGATGGGCCAGTTCGTCGAGGCGGTGAAGAAGGAGAAGGTCGACTTCACCCAGGAAGAGATGACGCGCGACCGGCTGTACTTCGAGCGCGCCCTGCGTCGCGAGATCGCGCGCCGGGTGTCGGGCGACGCGGCCGCCTTCCGCGTGGTGGCCGAGGGCGACAACCAGTTGCAGGCGGCTGTCGACCTGCTGACCAAGTACAAGACGACGCCGAAGCTGCTCGACTACGCCGCCAGCGCGCACGCGTCGGTCTCGCCGGACACCCACAAGGAGTAAACCCCGTGAGCCGCCCCTCTTTGGACGGCGGATTCTCCATCGGCCCGGTGGCCATCGGCGGACGGCTCGTCCTGTCCCCGATGGCCGGGGTGACCGACTCCGCATATCGCCGCATCTGTCGCGAGATGGGTGCGGCGATCGTGTTTACGGAGCTCATCTCCGCCGATGGCCTGATCCGCTCCAACCGCCGCACCAGCGACTACCTGCACTTCACCGAGGGCGAACGTCCCTTGGGCGTCCAGCTCTTCGGCGGTGACGCGGAGATCATCCGCCGCGCCCTCGACGTCGTCGAGACCGTCGGCCCAGACATCATCGATCTCAATTGCGGCTGCCCGGTGCCGAAGGTGGTCAAGCGGGGCGCCGGTTCGGCGCTGATGAACGAGCCGGGCAAGTTGCGCGCGATCGTCGAAGCGCTGGCGAAGAACTCGCGCCACCCGATCACCGTGAAGATCCGCAGCGGCTGGGACGCCGAGCACCGCAACGCGGTCGAGATCGCGCGGATGCTGGAGGGCGCGGGGGCCGCGTGCGTCGCGGTTCACGGCCGCACCCGCTCGGTGGGGCACAGCGGGGTGGCGGACTGGAGCATCATCGCCGAGGTCAAGAACGCCGTCTCGATTCCCGTCGTCGGCAACGGCGGCGTCTATGCCCCGGCCGACGCGCAGCGCATGCTGGCGGAAACCGGCTGCGACGCGGTGATGATCGCCCGCGGCGCGCTCGGGAACCCGTGGATCTTCACGCAGACCAACGCCGAGTTGCGCGGCGAGCCGCCACCCGAGCCGCCCAGCCTGGAGGAGAAGGCGCGCGTGATCCGGCAGCATCTGGCCTTCCTCTGCGGGATCCGTCCGCCGCACGTGGCGACCCGCGAGATGCGCAAGCACGTGGGCTGGTATCTGGCTGGCATGCCGTACGTGGCGCGCCTGCGCGCGATGATCAACACCATCACCGAGGCCGAGGCGCTCGACGCCCTGCTCGCCGATCTGCCCGCGATGCTGGAGCGCTTTGCCCGCGAGCGCGGCGAGTCGTTCGACGCGCGCGCGGCCGCGGGGGCCACAGTCGACCGCGCCGGGATGGTGGCGGGGGAAAGCGCGTGACGCCCGAGCGCGTCCGCGCCTTGCTCGAGGCCGTGCACGCCGGCGAGGTCACGGTGGACGCGGCCGTGGAACGCTTGCGGCATCTGCCGTACGAGGACCTGGGATTTGCCGCTGTCGATCACCATCGCGCCCTGCGCGCGGACCTGCCCGAGGTGATCTACTGCGCCGGCAAGACCACCGAGCAGACGCTGGCGATCGCCCGCAGTCTGCACGCCGCGGGATCGGCCGTGCTCGCCACCCGCGTGCCCGAAGAGGCGCAGGCGGCGCTACTCGCCGCGTTTCCCACCGCCCGCCTCGCCGAGCGGGCCCGCGCCCTCTGGGTCCCCGCGGAGACCCTGCCGGCGCCGGGGGGACGGGTGGCGGTCATCTGCGCCGGCACCTCCGACCTGCCGGTGGCCGACGAGGCCGCGTTCACCGCCGAGATCACCGGCTGCGAGGTGCGCGCCGTGCACGATGTCGGCGTCGCCGGGCTGCACCGCATCCTCGCCGCCGAGAGCGCGCTGCGCTGGGCGGATTGCCTGGTCGTGGTGGCCGGCATGGAAGGGGCGCTGGCGAGCGTGGTCGGCGGATTGACCGCATGCCCGCTGATCGCGGTGCCCACCAGCGTCGGCTACGGCGCCAGCTTCGGCGGCATTGCCGCGTTGCTGGCGATGCTCAATTCGTGCGCCGCCGGGGTGAGCGTGGTCAATATCGACAACGGCTTCGGCGCCGGGGTGGCGGCGTCGCGCATCGCGCGCCGCGCCGCCGGGCTGGTGCCGCGGGCCGTCGATTCCGCTGCGCCGTCTTCCGAGAAGCGGACATGATCGCCCACCTCGACCCGGTCGGCGGCATCAGCGGCGACATGTTCCTCGGCGCGCTGGTGGGCGCTGGAGTGCCGCTGCCGACGCTGCAAGAGGCTTTGGCCGGCTTGCGTGACGACGGCGTCCGCCTGGAGGCGCGCAGCGTCGAGCGGCTCCACGTTGCGGCCACCCAGGTCATCGTCTTGCTGGATGAGCACGCGCACGGTCCCCACGAGCGCACCCTCGCCGAGGTGCTCGCGGTGCTCGACCGCGTCGCCCGGCATCCCGCCGACCGCGCGGGCGCCGAGCAGGTGTTCCGCCGGCTGGCGGTGGCCGAGGCCGCGGTTCATCAGACGGACGAAACCCGCGTGCACTTCCATGAGGTGGGGGCGCTCGATGCGATCGCCGACATTCTCGGCACGGTGGCGGGGTTGCGCCTGCTCGGCATCGAGAGCCTGACCTGTGGGCCGCTGCCCCTGGGACACGGCGTGATCGAGGCCGCACACGGCATCATGCCGAACCCGGCCCCCGCGACCCAGGCCCTGCTGGTGGGGCTGGCGGTGCAGCCGGTGGACATCGCGACCGAGACGGTCACGCCCACCGGCGCAGCGCTGGTCGCCACGCTGGCCGTGCCCGGACCGGCGCCGTCGATGCGGGTGCGCGCGATTGGCGTGGGGGCGGGAGGGCGCGATGGCACGACGCGTCCCAATATCGCGCGACTGTACGTCGGCGAGCCGGAGCCGGCCGCCGCCGAGGGCGTGATGGTGTTGCGCTGCACCCTCGACAATGCCTCGGCCGAGGTCCACGGCTACGTGCACGAGCGGCTGCTGTCGCGGGGGGCGCGGGAGGCCTACTTCGTCGCGGCCCAGATGAAGAAGGGCCGTCCCGGCGTGCAGCTCACGGTGCTGTGCGATGAAGGCAATTGGCGCGCCCTCGCCGACTTCGTGCTGGCCGAGACCGGGTCGCTGGGGCTGCGGGTAACGCGGGAGGAACGCGTGACCTTGCCGCGTCGTCACGAAACCGTGCAGACGCCGTGGGGCGCCGCGCGGGTCAAGATCGCCGTGCTGCCCGACGGCCGCGAGCGCGTCGCGCCCGAGTACGAGGACGCCCGGGCGCTGGCGCTGGCCGCGGGCGTGCCCCTGCGCGAGGTCATGGCGGCCATGCTGCAGGCGCGTCCGGCCCGTTAGCGCGGGAGGCCCGATGCCGCGCCCCCGGGGCGACCGATGCTGACCGCCAGCCGCCTGGCCTGGACCCCCCCGGTCGCCGCGGCGCCACTGTTCTCGGAGTTGTCGTGCGTCCTGGCGCCGGGCGAGATGGTCGCGCTGCTCGGCGCGTCCGGTTCCGGGAAGTCGACCCTGCTGCAGTGCCTGGCCGGCCTCCACGCGCCGACTGCGGGGACGGTCCTCGTCGACGGGGTGCCCCCGGGGCCGGCGCACGTCGCGGTCGTGTTCCAGAATCCCGACCACCAGTTCGTTGCCGCGCGGGTGGATCGCGAGTTGGCCTTCGGGCTGGAGGCCCGCGGCATGCCGCGCGGCGAGATGCGGCCGCGCGTCGACCGCGCCGCGGCGTCGATCGGCCTGTCGGGGCGTTTGGACGCGGCGCCCGCCGCGCTCTCGGCCGGCGAGCGTCAGCGGCTTGCGCTGGCCGCGGCCCTCATCGTCGACCCGGCCTATCTCCTGGCCGACGAGCCCACCAGCCACCTCGATGTGCCCGCGCGCGCCGCGGTCCTCGCCGAGTTGCGGGCACAAGCGCGCCTCGGCCGTGGCGTGCTGCTGGTCACCCAGTATCCCGACGAGGCGCTGCTCGCCGACCGCCTGTGGATCCTCGCGGACGGCCGGCTTCTCGAGTCCCGCGAGCCGTCCCGCTCGCTCTGCCGGCGCGATCGATCGCCGCGCACGGAGCTGGCCGGGCTGGCCGCCGCGGGGGCATGTGCGGGCGCCGCGATGCCGCTCGAGGTCGCGGATCCCGGGACGCTGGCGGCGCTGTGGCGGCCGGGCTCTGGATCCGGTGTCGCTGTCTCGAGGCCCGCGCCCGCCCCGGCGCAGGTGCTGGCCCGTCTGCGCGATGTCACTCTGCGCGGGCCGGGAGGCCGGATCCGCGTTTCCATGCCGGCGCTCGAAATTCGCGCCGGTGACCGGCTGGTGCTGGCCGGGGCGTCCGGCAGCGGCAAGACCTCGCTCCTGCACCTGTTGGCCGGGGTAGAGACGCCGACGAGCGGCCACGTCTGGCGGGGCGAGGGCGGCCTCGGTTTCCTGGGCCAGTCGCCCGAGCGCGTGTTCTACCGGTCCGCCGCCTGGCTCGAACTGGGCCTCGACCCGACCGATGGGTCGGGCGAGGAACGCGCAGTGCAGCTTCTGAAGGCGATCGGGCTCGACGCCGAATTCCTGCGGTCGCGGCCGGCCTTTCGCTGGAGCGTCGGGGAGCAGCGCCGCTTGGCGTTGGCCGCGCAGCTGCTGCGACGACCGCGCCTGCTCGTGCTCGACGAGCCGACCGCAGGAATTCGGCGTCGAGCCCGATCGCCTTCAGAAGCTGCACTGCGCGTTCC
>JBKJUD010000478.1:0-5509 GCA_046590735.1 Candidatus Eiseniibacteriota bacterium
TGTCCGGGTATATGCACGCCCGGACATCACCAGGAAGACGATCAGCGCACCGACCTCCTTGGGGTCGAAGCCCCAGGCGCGGCCCCACGCGTCGTACGCCCACATCGCGCCGAAGGCGGTGCCGATGCCCCAGACCGGGTACCCGATCGAGGCGGCGCGGTAGCCCACCTCGTCGAGCGTATCCTCGTCAGGCAGGAACGGACGCAGCGAGTGCGAGAACCGGCTGACCAGCGGCAGAAGCAGCAATCCGGCCACCACCATCGAGCCGATGTACGGCAGGAACACCACCTGCTTCTCCGGCGCCTGCAGGTATCCCCACGACGGCACCGCGCGCAGGATCGCCGTGACGATGGCGCCCAGCAGGAACGCGACGACGGTGGTCGCGAAGATCTCGCCGGCCAGCCCCGCGTGTTCCTCGGTTTTGCCCACGCGCATCCACACGAGAATCCAGAACGCCGGGACGCCGAACAGGCCGGCCACGCCGAGCACCGCCATGACCTTGAAGAACGCGCCGGGGCCCGCGTAGTGCGTGAAGTAGACGAGCGCCGCGCCCACGAGCAGCCCGAAGGCGGTCGCGAACAGCGCGTGCAGCCTCAACTGGCTGCGCACCTCGGGCGGCGTCTTGCGCGGCGCGTAGCTGCGCACCAGGAACAGCAGCCCGGCGGCGAACGAGGTGGCGAAAGCGCCGGTGCCGAAGACGATCGTCGGCACGTGGATCTTGATCCAGTAGCTCTGGAGCGCCGGCACCAGCTGCGGCGTGAACTGCATCGGGAAGATGCTTGCCAGCACCATGATCAGGAACGCCAGCGGCGCCACGAACGCCCCGACGAAGGACTGCTTCATCTTGATCACCAGCAGTCCCAGGTAGACGATCGAGATCGACCACACCAGGCACCGCAGGTACTCGTGCATGTTGGAGATCGGGAAGTGCCCGTCCATCTTCCAGCGGATCATCTGGGCGATGCTGAGCACCACGAATCCCACCGCCAGGAGGATCGACGCCAGCTTCGCGAACTGCGCGCGCCGGGTGCCCAGGAAGGCGCCGGAGGACACGGTCGCGCCCGCGTACAGGCCGAACGCGCTCCAAAAGAGCATCAGGTCGTTGTTCATGCATCCTCCTTGACCACGCCCATGTCCGCGGCCATCTCGCGGGCCAAGGCATGGAAATGCAGCTCGAAACCGCGCTTGTTCTTGTACGTCCGGCCGGCCATCCGCACCACCACGCCGCCCTCGGGTTCCGCATCCACGCGGACGAACACCTGGCGATGGGTGTACAGGATGGTCATGGGGAGAAGGCCCAGGCCAAACACGATGAAGCCGACGAACAGCAGGGGCGCGCCGGGATTCTTGGCCACCTGCAGCCCGGTCACGTAGGTCGGCTTGTACCCGAGGAACTGTATCAGGACATTGGACGCCTGGGCGAACGGAGCGTCCTGGTTGAGGAAGGTCCATCCCTCGCTGATCTTCGTGCCATCCTCATAGAGTTCCGAGAACACCGCCGGGTTGTTGGCATCCAGCGACCGCGAGAACACCTGGCCGTCGCTGTCCTGCGAGAAGTCGCTCACGTAGCGGGTCAGCCGGACGGCGTAGGGCGTGCCCGGCACCGCGTGCAGCGAATCCAGTGGCAGCGCCTGCGGCGGTGCCAGCGCCTGCAGGCCGCCGCCCTGCATCTGCTGCTGCAGGCGAACCATCGGGGGCATCGCGGCGAGGCGCTTGAGTTCCTCGCCTTGCGGTCCCTGGCGCAACTGGATGGTGGCGTGCGCGAAGCCGCCAGGCTCGCCGGGCGGCGCGGCGTAGTCGGTGAGCTGGGCCTCGACCTCGTGCGGCACGATATGGATGTCCATGTTGCGGAAGACCCAGTCGTCGAACAGCAGCCGCCCATCCTGATAGACTTCCAGTTGCACCGCCGGGTTGTTCGGCTCGCCGGATCGCGTCGACACCTCGCGCGTGGCTTGGTCCACCTGGAAGTCCGGCACGAAGCGCTTCACGCGGATGCTGTACGGCGTACCCGGCACCCGCGTCGGGGCGCCGGTGGTCACCGTCACCGGGCGGCCCAGCGCCGGCTTGTCGCTGCGCGCGGCGAGCTGCACCTGCGCCATCTCGATCTGGGAGGGATCCTGGCTGTAGGTCGCCTGGTAGTAGTGGATGCCGTGCACGACCAGCGGATGGTTCACGCGGATCTGCACGTCGCGCGCCGGCTTGCCCTTCTCGAACACGGTGGCGTCGGTGATGTAGTCCTTCACGTCGCCCTGCGGTGTGGAGATGATCTGGAACTTGTGTACCAGGATGTGGTCGTCGGGATACCCCGGCACCTTGGCGCTGCCCCCAGACGGCACGTTCGCCGGGATGCTGAACGCGGTCAGCGCGCCCATCACGCCGCCGAGCAATATCAGTTCGAGGCCGATGTGGATCACGTACGGCATCATGCGCGAGTGCGCCCCGGTGCCCGCCGACATCACCACCGCCGCGTCCGCCGCGTCGCCCGGCCGCACCTTCACGCCGTAGCCACGCTTGCGCAGCCGCGCGCGCACCGCGTCCGCCGCCTCCGCCACGCCGATGCCGCCGGCCGCGAAGCCATCGCGGATCGGGTTGACCTCGTAGGCGCGCGGACTGTCGATGAACTTGGTCTCGTACGCCAGCTTCCAGGCAATCGGCAGGCGGTTGATCGAGCACACGATGATGCTGGCGCCGATCAACACCTCGAGGCCGACGTACCACCACGAGTAGAACGTGTTGTCGACCTGCCAGAACAGGATCACGCGCTGCCAGAACGCGCCGTACTTGGTGACGTACTCGGCCGGCGTGCCATTCTGCGGAATCATCAGGCCGATGAACGAGCCGACCGTCAGGATGAGCAGCAGGATCAGCGCGAACTTGATCGACGAGAACAGATACCACACCTGGTCGAGAAGCGCGGCGCCGCGCGAGGGCGTGTCGGCCAGTTCCTTGTCGAGGCCGCTGACCGAGAATTCGCGTTCTTCATCCGCCATGACTGCGGTTGTCCTCCCCCTGCCGTTCGCTGTCCGCGTCCCCGGGTGACGGGGAGGACGACGACCCCGCATTAGACGCCTGGTCGAGGCCGAACAGATAGCCGACGGCCTCATCCAATCCAGGGTACCGATTGTCCGAGGTGGCGGCACGCAGGCGCACCGACGGCTCGTGGAGGATGCGATTGACCAGGGCCTGCCCGTATCGCGCCACCGCCTCGCGGTCCTTCTCCGGCAGGTGGACCAGCTTGGCGAGCGCCCGCGCCTCCTCTTCCGCCCGCACATGGTCGAGCCGCTGGCGCAGGGCGACCACCGTCGGAACGGCCTGGCGCGCATTGAACCACGCGAGGAACCGCGCGGTTTCCTCGAGGATGATGGCGCGCACCTTGATCACCTCGCGGTCGCGCCGCTCGCGGTTGGCGGTCACCACCTGCGCGAGGTCGTCGATGTTGTACGAGAATACGTTGGTCACCTCGGCGGTGAGCGGGTCGATGTTGCGCGGCACCGCGATGTCGATCAGGAAGAGCGGCCGCTTGTGCTTGCGCCGCCGCATCGCCGCCTTCACCTGCGCGGCCGAGACCAGCGCATGGGGCGCCGCACTGGCCGCCACCACCACGTCCACCTCCGCGAGGATCTGCTCGTCGACGTGGCGCGCGACCAACTCGACGCCGAGCCGCGCGGCCAGGTCGTCGACCCGCTCGAGACTCCGCGCCGCCACGTACACCGGCGCCACGCCGCGCTCGATGAGGTGCTTGAGCGTCAGCTCGCCCATGTCCCCGGTGCCGATGATCAGCGCCGGGCGTCCCTCGAGGTCGCCGAAGATCTTGCGCGCCAATTCCACCGCCGCATACGGCACCGACACCGCGTAGGCGCCGATGGCGGTCTCGGCGCGCACCCGTTTGCCCACCTCGAGCGCGTGCTGGAACAGCCGGTCGAGCACCGTCCCCACCGAGCCGGCGGCGCGCGCCGCGTCGTACGCCTGCCGCACCTGGCCGAGAATCTGCGGCTCACCGATGATCGCGCTGTCGATGCCGGCGGCCACCGCGAACAGGTGCTCGATGGCGCGCTCGCCGTCGTAGTGAAAGAGGTAGCCTTCGAGTTCGTCGTGCCGCATGCCGTGGCCGAGGCCCTCGGTGAACGCCGGCAGCGCCGGCGACTCGCCCTCCTCGGACAGCGCGTACACTTCGCTGCGATTGCAGGTGGACAGCAGGGCGCCCTCGCGCACCCCCGGCCACTGGCGCAGCCGGTTGAGCATCTCGGGATAGTCCTGCGTCGCCACCGCCAGGCGCTCGCGGATCTCCACCGGCGCCAGGTGATGGGTCAGGCCGGCCACCGTGATGCGGCCCACGCCCTGGTTCACAGGTGGCCCCCAAGCCGGCCCGCGAAGCTGCCGGCGAGCAGCAGCGCCAGGCTGAGCACGTAGCCGATCACGGCGACGATCGCGCAGTGGCGGCCGCTCCAGCGAAACACCACGCGGCGGACCAGATAGTACAGGTAGATCACCAGCGTCACGAACGCGCTCAGCACCTTGGCCTGGCCGAGACCCCACGCGTGGGTGCCGTGCTGGCCCCAGGCGATGCCGGTGGCCAATCCGACAATCAGCAGCGGGAAGCCGACCCACACCGCGCGCTGGCCGATGCTGTCGAGCGCCTCGAGCGAGGGCAGCCGCAGGAAGAATTGCGTGAGCTGCTTGCGGCGGATGTCGCGCGCCAGCAGCAGGTACATCACGCCACCGCAGAACGCCACGCCGAAGGCCGCGTAGGCGACGAGGAAGGCGGTGACGTGGACCTGAAAGAGCGGGTTGAAGAAGTGGGTGTCGGCCGGCACCACAGCCTCGGGCCCCATCACGCCGACGGCGTAGAGCACCAGCCCCAGCGGCATCATGAACGCGCACAGCACCGGTTAGCGGAATCCCACCAACAGCAGCGCGAAAGCCGCGACCTCCGTCCACGACAGCAGCAGCAGCGCCTCGGACAGGTTGCCCAGCGGGGGGCGACCCAGCCGCGACCACATGAGGGCGATCAGCGCGGTCTGCAGCGCCAGGCCGATGACGGCGGACCGCGCGGCCAGGCGCGCGAAACCGCGGCCGCGATCCGGCACGAGCAACTGGGCGTACAGCACCCCGGAGAGGGCGTACGCCAACAGCGCGCCGCCACGGAACAGAGTTTCCCCGAGGGGATCGAAATACGCGGGCATGGCTAGGGTCCTAGATCACCGTCCCCGCGCGCAGGGAGCGGCGGGGGAACGGCGAACGGGGGTCCGTGACGCGGAGCCTAGAGAAGGCGCTCCTCGGCCTCGGAAAGCAACCTCAGGAACTGCGCGGCGCCGGGCGCCGTGCGCAGACCTTCGCGCACGGCCTCGTCGTGCACCAGGCGAGAGACGTAGGCGAGGGCCCGAACATGGGGGCCGTGCGAGGCCTCCGGAGAGACCAGCAGGAAGAACAGTTGGGCGGGTTGTCCGTCCACCGCGTCGAAATCGATGCCTCCGGGCGCCACCCCGCACGCGGCCAGCAAGCGGTCGCC